>CAZHLB010000496.1:0-5449 GCA_964533005.1 uncultured Saprospiraceae bacterium | reverse complement strand
CCTCGCAGAGGAACCGTCCCGCCCAACTTGTGAGACAGGACAGTTCCTCTGCGAGGATGACAAAAGCGACAAAGAGCGGCTCAGTACGGCTTGGACGGTTCCTCTGCGAGGATGACAAAAGCGACAAAGCCACACGGGTTAAACAGTTTCAAAAAATGAAAGTAAAAACAAAATTAGCCCTCGGCGTCGGGATACTTTTTCTCCTGATTGCGGTGCTTGCCGTCACCGGGGCGAGGCATATTTTGAAACTGTCAAACGAGACAAAAAAAATCCTGGTTGCCAATTACAATACGTTGGATTATACCCGCCAAATGCTGAATGCTTTGGATAAAATAAATACCAGTCCCGACGTCATATCCATATTTAAATCCAACCTCGAAAAACAGCAAAACAACATCACTGAAATTGGCGAAAAAGAAGCCACCGACAGGTTATTTCAGCATTTTGAAAAATTATCGAAAACGCCAGCAGATACAGCCATTCCCGTTTTAATCCGGCAGGATTTAAATCAAATTATGCAGTTGAATATGGACGCTATTCAGCGCAAAAGTATGCGTGCTGAAGAAACGGCGGATAAAGCTGCTATGTGGGTGGTTTTGACCGGCTCTTTGTGTTTAATTATAGCCTTCATATTGCTGCTGAATTTGCCGGGCAATATTTCAAATCCTATTCGTGAATTAACCGAAAGCATCAAACAAATTGCCGCTAAAAATTATAGCCAGCGGGTGCATTTCGAGCGCAGCGGCGAATTCCGGGAATTGGCGGATGCCTTCAATAAAATGGCGGCTAAACTGGAAGAATATGAAACCAGCCACCTCTCAAAAATTCTCTTTGAAAAGAAGCGCATTGACACGCTTATCAACAACATGCACGAGCCGATTATCGGGCTTGACCAAAGCCGCAAAGTGCTGTTCGCCAACCAGGAAGCCTTGCAAGTTTTGCACCTGAAAAAAGAAGAACTCGTCGGCAGGCACGCCTTGGACGTTGCCTCGGTGAACGACCTCATGCGTTCGCTGGTGGCAGACCTGGCGACCCCGGCAGCAAGTCAAAAAAATGGCAGGCAAAAGCCGCTGAAAATATTTGCCGACGGCAAGGAAAGCTGGTTTGAAAAAGAAATTATCCCGGTTGACCTGACGCCCACCGGCGAGCGGGAAACCCGGCATATCGGCGACGTGATTTTGCTGAAAAACATCACGGAATTCAAGGAGATGGACACCGCCCGCACCAATTTTCTCAGTGCCGTTTCGCATGAATTGCGCTCGCCCGTGTCCTCCCTCCTTGCGACTTTGGGGCAATTGGAAAATCAACGAACCGGGAAGATGAACCAGGAGCAAAAGCAACTCGTCGGTCACCTACGGGAGGACGGCGAGCGCCTGCTGAAAATCACCGGCGCACTTCTTAGCATTTCGCAGGTGGAAACGGGCA
Source organism: uncultured Saprospiraceae bacterium (assembly GCA_964533005.1). Taxonomy (GTDB): domain Bacteria; phylum Bacteroidota; class Bacteroidia; order Chitinophagales; family Saprospiraceae; genus UBA6168. Next base: position 4,024 of record CAZHLB010000496.1, on the reverse strand, counting down.
ATATTCTCCTGAATTACCAGGAAACGAAGCCGCTCGACGTACTGGATTTTGCACTAAAAACCGTGAAAACGCAGGCGTCGCAAAAGCATATCAACATCGTCGTCAAAGCCGAAGAAAACCTGCCCGGTATCAAAGCCGACACCGACAAAACCGCCTGGGTATTGACTAATTTCCTCGTGAATGCCATTCGCTACTCGCCTGAAAAAAGCGACGTCATTGTTGAAATAAAGCCTGAAAATGGCAGCGTCCGTTTTTCGGTGCAAGACTTTGGCAGGGGCATCGAAGCGAAATTCAGGGAGAAGATTTTCGAGCGGTATTTCCAGCCGGGCGGTCAGCAAGGAATCGGGTTGGCGCTGCCAATCAGCAAAGAATTCATCGAGGCGCAGGGCGGGAAAATTGGGGTGGAAAGCGAATTGGGGAAGGGCAGCATGTTCTTTTTTAAGTTGATGAGGGTTGATGAAAGTTGATAAAGTTGATGCAAATCAACCCTCATCAACTTTCATCAACCCTCATCAACTTTCATCAACCCTCATCAACTTTCAATGAACCAGCGTCACGCCTCCCTCAAAAATCTCCACCCGCCCATCCATAAATTCAATTTCAGCCCACCAGACAAACACCGCCGGGTCAAGCGAATTGCCCCTGGATTTCCCATCCCAACCTGCCGTTAGGTCATTCGGCTGAAGGTTTTCACCTTTCCAAATTGCCTCTCCCCAGCGGTCGAAAATCAAAAACGAACGCACGTTGCGCACCAAGCCCGGTTTGGCAAAAATGTTCAGCACGTCATTCACCCCGTCGTCGTTCGGGGAAAAAGCATTCGGCACAAAAACCTGCCTGCGCCTGTCCACAAACACGGTCACGTCGTCCTCGTCCCGGCAACCATTTTCGCCGGTGACGCTCACGGAATAGCTCGTCGTGATGAGCGGGAAGACTGCCTGTTCCAAACAATTCGGACATTCCGCCGAGTCCAAACCCGTCCAAGCGATGCTTGCCAAGGAGTCGAAAGGCACGTTGACCAAAGCTTGCAGCGTCGCTCCCCCGCCCAGTTCGATGGTTTGATTTTCACCCAGTTCCACCGCCACCTTCACCGGGGCTTGAATTAAAATCACCTCCACCGCTTCGCAGTCGTTGGCGTCGAGCGTCGTGATTTGATAAGCTCCGGCGGACAGGTTTTCAAAGGTGTTCGAGGCTTGAAAATTCACACCGTCTAAGGAGAACCGAAGCGGCGGCGCACCGCCGACGGCTTCGACGAAAATTGCGCCGCTGTTTTCATCAAAACAATTTAAGTCGTTGACAACGAAGGAGATTTGCAATGGTTGCGGAGCTTCCAACGTGGCGCTTGCCGAGGCGGTACAGCCGTTGGCATCGGCGATGGTGAGGGAATAATTGCCAGCGGAAAGCCCCGTGATTTGCGGCGCAGCCGAACCATTCGACCAGGCAAAACTGAACGGCGCAGCGCCCGTAGCCGAGGCGGAAATGCTGCCGTCAGCGCCGCCCGGGCAGCTAATTTCATAGCCGTTGAAATTGGAAACGGTCAGGCTCAGGCTCGGCGGCGGCGTCCAGGTGACGGTCGTGACGATGAGGCTGTCGCAGCCATTTTGGTTTGAAAAATTGGCAACCGTCGTGCCTGCCTGCGCCGGGTCGCATGAAGTGAAAAATAGAAAAATCGTATCGCTTGCCAGCAGGCTCACCGTCTGGGTCACGATGCTGTCGCAGCCGTATTGATTGGATAAAACAGTCGTGAAAGTGCCTGCCTGCGCCGGGTCGCAAGTCGTTGAAAACAAGGAAGTTTCATCGCTCGGCAGCAGACTCACCGACTTCGTCACCACGCTGTCGCAGCCGTGCTGACTGGTCAAATTTTGCACAAAAACGCCCGCTGCGCTTGGGTCGCAAGTGGTCGAAGCGATGGAAATTTGGTGGCTGGGGGCAAAGCTCAGGGTAGTAATTTCAACGAAATCGCAGGCGTCAATGGGAGAAAAGAAAAGTTGAGAAAAAGTGCCGACCGAGTCGGGGTCGCAAGTCGTTGCAGCGACCAGAATGGTGTCAGGTTGCCAGGCTATCGTGGAAATTATGGTTGAGTCGCAGCCGGATTGGTTGGTCAGATTTTGAGTAAAAATGCCAGTGAGCCAGGAGTTGCAATTTGTGCCGAAAAGCAAAGTCGTGTCGCTCGGCAAGAGCGTGACCGTCGAAACAACCACGCTGTCGCAGCCATTTTGGTTGGTCAGATTTTGCGTGAAAACGCCCGCCGCTGCTGGGTCGCAAGTAGTCGAGGCGAGAAAAACCGAGTCGCTGGCAACCCACGTCACCGTCGTTTGCACAAGGCTATCGCAGTCATCCGCCGAGGTCAGGTTTTGCCAGAAAATGCCTGCCGCCGTTGGGTCGCACGTCGTGGAAGCAAGTATGGTCGTGTCGCTTTCGGCAAATGCCACGTTCAAAATCACCGTGCTGTCGCAGCCATATTGATTGGTCAATATTTGCTGAAATATGCCTGTATTACCAGCGTCGCAACTCGTGTCAAAAATATAAGTCGTGTCGCTGGGCACGAGCGATATGTTTTCAATTATCACGCTGTCGCAGCCGTTTTGATTGGTAAAAATATGCGTGAAAACGCCCGCCATTGCTGCGTCGCACGTAGTTTTAAATATGCTTGAAGTATCCGCCGGGGAAAAAGATATGGTCGTGACAATCACGCTATCGCAGCCATTTTCATTGGTCAATATTTGCTCGAAAACACCTGTCTGACTGAGGTCGCAATTCGTTCCGAAAATATGCGTCGTGTCGCTTGGGGTGAGCGATATGTTTTCAATTACCACGCTGTCGCAACCGCTCTGATTGGTAAAAATTTGCGTGAAAACGCTTGCCATTGCTGCGTCGCAGGTGGTTTTAAATATGCTTGTCGTGTCCGCCTCGGAATATGTGATAGTTGAAATTACCACGCTGTCGCAGCCATTTTGATTCGCCCATATTTGCTGAAAAACGCCTGTTTGACTGGCGTCGCAATTCGTTCCAAAAATATGCGTCGTGTCGCTCGAATTGAGGGATATAGTTGAAATCACCACGCTGTCGCAGCCATTTTGATTCATCCATATTTGCTGAAAAACACCCGTTTGGCTGGGGTCGCAATTCGTTCCAATAATATGCGTCGTGTCGCTCGAATTGAGGGATATGGTTGAAATTATCACGCTGTCGCAGCCATTTTGCCCGCTCAAGATTTGAGTGAAAATGCCCGCCATTGCTGCATCGCAGGTAGTTCCTAAAATATGCGTCGTGTCGCTTGGCAAAAGGCTGACGGTCGTGATGATGAGGCTGTCGCAGCCAAATTGATTGTTCAATATTTGCTGAAAAATGCCAACTTGCCCCATATCACAAGAAGCACCGGAAATAAAAGTAGTGTCTCCGTTCGAAAAGCTGACGCTCGTCACAACGGTGCTGTCGCAACCGCCCAGGCTGATTAAATTCTGAATAAAAACACCCGTATCACCCGGATTGCAGGAAGCGTCAGAAATGAAAGTCGTGTCTGGATTTTCCACCGATATATTTAAGCAACCGGGCAGCGAAGAGCCGCAATTGCTGTTTGCAACGACGCATAATTGCCCGCCGTTTGGATTGTCCCAATTGACTTGAATAAGGTCGGGATTTAATTGGGTAAAAGGCTCGCCGTTTGGCGTCGTCCAGGTGAAAGAGGTGGGAATAATGGCGGGATTAACCGTTGCAAAATATTGCTCCTGGCTTTCCGGGCAGGGCGTCGAATTTCCATTTATTTGGGGCGCTTGAGGAACGATATTGTCATATTCGACCATCACGCACTCCATATCCGAGCACTCGACGCCGTCTCTGCTATGCGTGACCGTCAGGCAATAACTTCCCGGCTCATCGACGGCAACTAAAATATCGTTGGGAGTGCCTACAATACCCGGTCCTGTCCATTCAAAAAAAGTATTGCTGCCAGGCTCATAGGCAAAAGAAGAATTGTAACTGTTCAGGACAGGCGTAAGAGTTGAGAAATTTCTACCTTTCCGTCACA
>CAZHLB010000495.1:301-5453 GCA_964533005.1 uncultured Saprospiraceae bacterium | reverse complement strand
GGATGCGGGGTCTCAAAACCCCGCCGCTCGAAAGAACTGTCTGAAAATTTAGAACTCAATACATTAGTTGAGATGGGCTGATTAGTTTGATAAAAGTCGAATTGAAGTAAAATCAGCCTTTATCCATCTTTATTAACTCTTATCAACCCTTAACTTTAAGCCGCCGATTCTGTTTCGGTTCGCCCTTGATATTCTGAAACACATTTTGAAACATTCCGTTGCTCATGAACAAGATTTTACAAACCTACCTCTTTTGCTTTACGGCTTTTTTCACCTTTGGTTTCCTGCCAAGCCTCTGCGCCCAGACCGGCATTTGGAGCGAAGCCGACGACCGCCTGTTCATCGAGTCGAAATGGCGATATACTTATACGCTTCACGCCGAGTCGAACACCATCATCCACAAGGCGGGCAGCGAGTATGATTTTTTCCTTTATTTCCGCTACGATTATACCTATCTCGAACACCTCAACGGCAAGCTGACCAAAGGCAATTGGCGGCTGGACGGGCGGCAACTTTCGTACACTTTTCAGCAAGCAAGCCAGTTTAAAATCGCCAACCTGAACAAATCCGTCCTCGTGCTGGAATTCACCCAGCCGCATAGCAAAGGCACTTTTCAATACCATTTTGTGCGGGTGGAAAGCAAAAATGCGCCCTTTGCCAAGCCCGGCAACGAGCTTCCCGAAGTGCTCATCGAAGCCGAAAACCCGAACAAACCCGACAGCGACAAGCCCAATTGGTGGGCATTCGGCAAGAAAAAATCGAAGAAAAACAAGCCCTCCGAGCCTTCCCCTGCGCCCACCTATATCAACATCGAATTGGCTGGCGGCGGATATTATGGCGGCATTGACCCGGTGCTCAAAGATTTCATCCACATCAAATCCGACGGGCGGCTCATCAAAGAATATCAAAGCATTCACAACGGCTTGCTGGTCAACAAGAAAAACATCTCCCGGGAAGAGCTTGAGCAGTTTTGCGAGTACCTGAAAAAGCAAGGTTTCTTTGACATGGAAAGGGTTTACGACTGCTCCGACCCCGCCTGCCACAAACGCAAAAGCATGAAGCCTGCGCCCATCCCGTTGCGCCTTTCCATCACTTTTGGCACTCAAAAAAAGGTCATCACCATCGCCATCTGGGGCAAAGACGACCTCGGCGTCCGCTACGTGGATTACCCGCCTGCGCTCGACAATATTATTGATGCTATTCAGCGCATGGCGAGCAGGCTGGAGGAGCCGGTGGTGCGGAAGTAATTGTTAATTGTTGATTGCAAATTGCTGCGTGGCAATTGGCAATCAACAATTAACAATCCTTACTTTTGACGTCTTACCCAACTACCTTTCCGCAGAAACTGCTTCCAAATTTGTCTTCAATATGAACCAGACCTGGCATCTCGAAAACTTCGATTTCTACAAAGTTCTCTGCCCTTATAAGTACGACGAGCACGTCCAGAAGCATCCTAATCAGTGCTTCAAAAAGCACGATTTCCTGTTTTTGGAAAAAGACCCGGCAAGGGAAATCTACCTGATTGACCGGGGCAAAGTCAAACTCGGTCAATACGATGCAGAAGGAAATGAATTCGTCATCGCCATCCTCGGTCGGGGCGAGATTTTAGGGCAAACGGCGCTGCTCGGCGAAGTCCGCCACCGCAGCTTTGCCGAGGTAGCCGAAGACGGAACTCAGGTCTGCAAAATGAGCGTCGAAAAAGCCAGGGAGCTTACGCGTGACTACGTGCCCTTCGCCATCGAACTCAACCGGCGCATCGGCGAGCACATCCGCAGGCTGGAACGGCGCATCGAAATCTTGCTTTTCAAAGACGTGCGCCAGCGCCTCGTGGAGTTTCTGAAAGACATGGCGGAACTGTACGGCAGACCCAAAAACGGCGGCATCGTCTTCGACCACGAACTGACGCAGAGCGACATCGCCGCACTTATCGGCACTTCCCGCAAGTCTGCATCCTTGATGCTCAACGAGTTGGAGGATGAAGGCTACCTGAAATTCAACCGCAAGCAATTTTTCTTTCCCGATTTAAAAGAGTTGGCAATGGCGGCGCAACGGAAGTTGCAGCCTGCTTGATTTTGGAATTCAAGCCTAAAGCTGACAGGTGGAAAAGGCATTTATTGAGAGAAAAAATGAAATTTTTTCTCTCAATAAATGCCTTTTCCACCTGTCAGCTTTTTGTACAAAAACCTCCTTTCCATGAAAACAAATGGTCACCCTTCGCTTGAAAAAATCCGCCACGTGCAAGCCACCGGCGACACTACACTCGACCTGAACGGGCTGCAACTCGCAACACTGCCGGAAAATCCCGGCAACCTCTCTCACCTGGAGCGGCTTTACCTCACGGATAACCGTTTGACCGCTTTGCCCAATTGGATTTGGGACTTACCGCACCTGCACGAGCTTTACCTCGGCGGAAATCAACTTGCCAGCTTGCCGGAGGAATTGGGCAATTTGACCCAACTCCAAACCCTTAACCTCAGCCGAAACCAATTGACCACTTTGCCGGATGCCATTGGAAAATTGAAAAACCTACAGCGGCTTACCATCCATTCCAATCCGCTGACGCAATTGCCCGGGTCTTTTTCAGAACTAACCCGCCTGGAAAATTTTCAGGCACTGCACACCCAGCTTCAAACTTTGCCCCAAAACTTCGGCAACTTGAAGAACCTCAAGCTTTTGTACATCGGCTTCACCCAACTCAAAGCCTTGCCGGATGAAATGAAGAACCTGCTCCACCTCGAAGAACTTGGGCTTTCGGCGCTGCCGCTCGAAACAGTGCCCGATTGGCTTTGGGAATTGAAAAATCTCAAATGGCTTCACTTGAACAATACTTCCTTGACGAAGCTGCCGGAAATTGTCGGGCAGCTTTCCCACCTCGAAGGGTTGTTTTTGAAAAAGAACAGCCTTGAAACTTTGCCTTTCGCTTTGCTTTCCATGCCCAGCCTGCGGCGGGTGGATGTGTCCGGCAATCCGCTTGGGCAATTGCCTGCCGAATTGGGGAGGTTGAGTGCCCTGGTTTTTAATTAGTTTTTGCTTCGCCAGCATCTTTTGCCTTTGTTACCCTCGTAGCAAACCCGCCCTGGCGGCCAGCCTAATTTTGCGTCGTAATTTTTTCCGTTGAATTAGGATTTGTGGGATGAGAAGGATAATTCGGATTTAGACGGTCGTACGGAACGTCTGACCGTCTAAATCCTTAAAATCCTTTCCATCCCACAAATCCTAATTCAACCACCATCTGAAAATGAAAAAATACGACGTCATCATCATCGGCACCGGCGCCGGCGGCGGCACACTCGCCCGCAAACTCGCCGACAGCAACCTGCAAATTCTCCTGCTCGAACGAGGCAATTTTCTCCCGAAAGAAATCGAAAACTGGAACCCGCACGAGGTTTATACCGTCGGCAGGTATCGCCCAAAAGAAATGTGGATGGACAAGGACGGCAACGACTTTGCGCCCTTCACACACTACTGCGTCGGCGGCAATACGAAGGTGTATGGAGCGGCTCTCTTGCGCTTGCGGGAAACTGATTTTCAGGCAGTTAAGCATCAGGATGGCATCTCCCCTGCCTGGGATTTGAGCTACGAAGAACTCGAACCCTGGTACGTCGAAGCCGAGCGACTTTACCATGCGCACGGCACTCGTGGCATTGACCCGACAGAGCCTTTTGCCAGCGCAGACTACCCTTTTCCGGCAATGCAACCTGAACCGGACATGGCTGAGTTGTTTGCCCACTTAGAAATGCTCGGTCATCGGCCCGCCCCCATTCCCATCGGCATCCGCCTGCCCGAAGACTTTCGCAAACGCACCGACGCAGCCATGCCCAGCTACTTCGACGGCTACCCCGACCCGACCGACATGAAAGCAGACAGCCACGTTGTCGGCGTGAAACCGGCGCTGGAAACCGGCAACGTGGATTTGCTGACTGGCATGACCGTTCAAAAATTATTGACCGACCCAAGTGGCAAACGGGTGACCAAAGTGGTCGCCACGCACGACGGCGAAAGGATGGAATTCGAGGGAGACGTGGTCGTCGTCAGTTGCGGAGCCATCAATTCAGCAGCGCTTTTGCTGCGCTCCGCAAACGAGCGACACCCGGAAGGTTTGGCAAACAGCAGCGGTTTGGTCGGCAGGAATTTGATGTTGCACAACAACGGAACGCTCGTCCCCGTCACTTCGAAACCGAACAATGCCCAATTTCAGAAGTCCTTCTTGCTCAGCGAGTTTTATCACGGCGCACCGGATTTTCCGTTCCCGCTCGGCTCCGTCCAACTCATGGGCAAGACTGACCCCGACACTTTGAATTGGCTGCTCGAAGACACTCTCGGCAAAAACGGGCAGTACGATTTGGACTACTACGCCCGCCACACGATTGACTTTTTCATCACGACTGAAGACCTGCCCAAGTATCAAAACCAAGTGAAGTTGACGCCCGGCGGCGGCATCCAATTGGTCTATCATCCGAACAACTTAGAAGCGTACAACCGCCTGAAAATGAAGTTGATGAACATCCTCGACGCCTTGAGCAAACGCTTCGGCTACGGCATCAAAAGTTATCTGGGCTACAAGTTGGGAAGCTCCGGCGTGTCGCATCAAACGGGCACTTGCCGCTTCGGGAACGACCCGGCGACCAGCGTCCTCGACCTGAATTGCAAGGCGCATGATTTGGACAATTTGTACGTCGTGGATACGAGTTTTTTCCCCTCGTCGGGAGCGGTGAATCCTTCGTTGACGGCGATGGCGAATGCGCTGCGGGTGGGGGAGCATTTGATGGAAAGGATGGGAGCATCGGAAGCTCACCCGGAGAGAGAAAAAGAATTTTTCTCTCTAACTCCTTCTTATTGAGCGGATTGGAAGGTTAGGGTTCGCTCCAGAAGTGGTTAAAAATCAGGTGGTTTTTGATTTCTTCCACAAAAAGTTGGGCGTCGGCAAGCACATCCTCGACTTCCTGCTCAGTAATCTGGGTGAGTAATTCATGGTCGCTGATTAACCTTTTGGAAAACAGGCGTCCCAACGTGGTTCCAAACTTTTTGGCAAGGATGCCGCGACTTTGTCCCTGCCCGGCTTCGGGTTCTACAGTCTGCACATCGGATACAGCACGACATCGTCGGCGGAGGCGGCATACATCTTTTTTGTGCTGGCCGGGCTGTACTCCTG
>CAZHLB010000495.1:0-291 GCA_964533005.1 uncultured Saprospiraceae bacterium | reverse complement strand
ATGCTGATTGAAAAGGAAAATCTGACCGGAATGCGAGGAAGCGGAAAGTTTTTTCGTCTCAAGCATGGCATGTGTGGCGTAAAAAACGGAGAAGAAAGCCCTCGAAATGGCAGCCCGACCTCTTTCCCGATTTTCCCAAAGCATCCTTGCCACTTCCAAAGCCTCGGCGGACGCTTGCATGGACTCTTCGATGGTAGCTTTCATAATGCTATGTCTTCTTTGCGATTAGACTTTGGACACTTTTGAGACGCGGGGAGGATGGGAACACGGATGACACGGATTGGGCGGATT
>CAZHLB010000494.1:4836-5461 GCA_964533005.1 uncultured Saprospiraceae bacterium | reverse complement strand
TAATGGTTAAATGGCTGAATGGCTAACGAAGAAGGGCGGATTGCTGCAAGCAATCCGCCCTTCTTCGTTAGCCATTCAGCCATTTAAACTTGTTTTTCACGCTGCCAGCGCCACCAACCTTTCAATCAATCGCTCAGACAAAAGCACCTGCACCTGTGCCACCGGGTGGGCGCCTTCGCAAAGCTCGAAAGCTGTCCCCGGTGAAAGGCGTTCCTGCGGCGCCTGGCTAGAAAGGAATTGCGCAAAGGCATACGCTGAACCCTGCGGCGCATCTTGCTCGCCTTCGAGCAATTCCAATCGGACGCTCCAGGCATGTTTTCTCCACGCCTCCTCCGATTGGTCTGGAAATTTGGCAACGGCAATGAAGGACGAGCCAAGCGGCGGGTGCTTTCTGCCGCCTGCTTCGAAGGGAATCCAGTCTATTTTCACGAAAGCCTTTTTCATCGGCGATGTATTTTTTGAAATTCGAGCAGGAGGGCGTCCTGCAAATCTTCCGGTTCGGCATAACTCGCAGCGCCAATGCCGTCGAGGCGCTCGATTCGGAACAACCTGGCGGCAACTACGGCTGGCAAGTCAATTTCAACAATCCAAAACTCGTCGTAGCCCAACAACCTGCCCCAAGCAA
>CAZHLB010000494.1:0-4826 GCA_964533005.1 uncultured Saprospiraceae bacterium | reverse complement strand
TAGCGTTTTTGCGATGGCTGGAATTTTCTATATGGGCGGGCGTTACTACAAGTCACGCCGTCACTGGCTTCCTGGTTTTCAAAACGGATAAGCCTTCACCAGTTCATTGTTGCTCATCTTGACATCCGGGTTGGTCACGCCTGCGTTGACCGAAGTCACCACCAATTTGTATTGCGAAGGCTTGGCAGTGCTGCCCGATTCGACGCCTTTGATGAAGGTCGTTGTAAAAGTGATGACCTCCGTTTCTCCCGCCGACAAAATTCCCAGATTCTCTTCTTTGACCAGTTTCCAAGCAACGCCGGGTCGCTTCTCAAATATCTGCGCCTTGAGCGGCTTGGGCACGGTGGGGATGTAATTTTTGGTGCCGAGGTTTTTGACCGTTCCCTGCACTGCCACGCCGATTTGGATTTTCCCGCTGGGCAAAACGACCGCATCGCCCGGCGGAAAGGCAATGGAAATGGCGGCAGGGTCAGCGCCGCCGTTGCTGGTGATGATGCCGCCGCCGCCCGTTGGTTGGGCGAAAGTGCGACCGAGGAAAAAGCTGAGGAGGAGGATGAAACACACTGATTTTTTCATGATTGAAATTTTAGAAGGTTAAAATGATTGGTTTGAATGAGTGTGTTTCAATCGTGAAGAATGTGCCCAAAGAGTCGTTTCATTTTCCCAAAATCCGCCATATCCAACTCCAAACCTTCCTTTCGTCCTCCAATTCGACATTGGGCAAAGAGCCATTCTCCATGTAATATTTGAGCCTGCCGCCCTTTTCCCGGGACGCCTGGAGCGGCTCCGTTCTGCCATGCAGGGTTAATTTGAAAGTGGTGGCATTGTACCTTTTTGCCGCTTCGAGGTTGACGATTCGGCTCTCGTGGATTTGAAAAAACGGAATGGGAAAAGGCAACTTCTTGCGGAAATCGGGCATGGCGTAGTCGCAAATCAGCGGTTTGGTTTCGCCTTTTAAGAAGACTTGGGTCTTCTTGCCATTCATGCAGGTTTCGATGAACTGGATGTCCTTCAATTTCACCATTTCGATTTCCGATTCCTCGTCCAGGCTCATGAGTGGCAAGGCTATCACCTCGAAAGGCTGGCTGGGTTGGCGGCTTTGTTCCAACAAAAGCCTGATTTGCCGGGCGACCGTTTCCCGGCTGGATTTGCGGCGCTTGGCTTTTTCCACGGCGGCTTTCAATTCCTTTTCGTTCAGCGGTTTTCTAAGATATTTCAAGGCGGCGTATTCCATGGCTTGCAGCAGGTATTCCTGGTAGCCGTAGGCAGTGATGAAGATGATGTCGAAGCAGAGCCGGTCTTGTTCGTCCAATTCCTGCAGCAGGTCGAAGGTGTTGCGGCGGTCGCCGTCCATTTCGATGTCGAGCAACGCCAGGTCGGGCGGGTCGTTCGACAACAGCAGGCGGGCTTCTTCGAGTCCTGCTGCTTCCCGAATGCTCACGCCTGGGAAGTATTCGAGCAGGGCGTTGCGGAGGTTTTCCCGGTGGCTTGGATAATCTTCCAGGATGACGATTTTCATGGCGGCTCGTATTTTATTTGATGCACTAATTCTTCCCAAATCGAACCTTCACCACCGTCCCCCCGCCGGGGTTTTCCGAAAATTCGATGCTCACTTCCACCCCGAATTCCCGCAACAGGTTCGCCCGGTTTTGCACCATTTCAATGCCGTGCAGCCGGTCTTTTTTTCTTTCGTTTGAAAAAGGAGCAGGCTCGCCATTCATGCCTCGACCATTGTCCCTGACCTCGCAGGCGACCGCTTCTCCCTCCCGGAAAAATCGGAGCGACAAATGCCCCGGCTGTTCGGTGTCTGGCAACAACCCATGCCGGATGGCATTTTCAACGAAAGGCTGAATCATCATGGGAGGCACGTAAATATTGGCAGAGCGCAGGTTCTCGTCCTTTTCGATAGTGAAGGTGAAACTGCCGGGATGCAGTGCCTGCCTAAGTTCGATGTAGCAGCGCAGCAATTCAATTTCCCGGTCGAGGTTGATGTCGTATTCGCCGTCGGCAATTTTGGCGGCGTCCAGTTCGAGGTTGTTGTCGAGGACGCCTTTCATCAATTCCGAGAGTTGTTGAATCTGCCCGGCGGCATCGGCAGTGTCGCCTTTTTTGACATTCAGGCGGATGGCGTCGAGCAGGTTGAACAAAAAATGCGGGTTCAGTTGCGCCTGCAAAGCCCTGATTTGGTGCAGGTTCGCCAGGCGCTCCCGCTCTTCCGCCAACCGTTTTGACTCCCGTTCCTTTCGTTTCGATTTCCGGTAGAAAAATCCCAAAACCGCCGCTGCCACGACGACGCAGGCGAGCAGCGTAAATGCCGTTTTGAAAAAATCAGGCTCCCGGTAAAATGGCTGGCTCACTTGAAAACGGACGCTGTCGCTGACGGATGCCGCTTCGCCGCCGCTGCCGGGATGACGGCTTTGCACTTCAAAAACGTAGCGCCCGCTTGGCAATTTGGGCAAAAAAGCAAAGTCGTCTTCCGACCAATCGCTCCATTCGCCGCCGTTGCCGGTCAGGCGCCACCGGTATTCCGTGCGCAGAGGTCGTTGAAAACCAATCACTTCGAAACGGACGGTCACGTCATTGTTGCCAAATTTCAGCTCGATTCCCGATTCGCCCTGAAAAGGCACCCGCTCCTGGTTGACCTGAAAAATGCGCACCCTGGCGGGGTAGTCGGCGAGGCTGATGTCGTCTTTGTGAATCCAGGCGATTTGGTTGGAGCAAAGCACCCAATAATTGCCTTTGGAGTCAAGCATGGCGCTGTTTTGACCGGGTTCGATGCCGGTGAAACCGTTGAGGTGGTTGTATGCTTTCACCCGGACTGCGCCGTTTCGATGAAATGCTGCCAGGTTCAACACGAACAAGCCTGCGATGTCGCCAACCAGCAGCAAGCTGTCTGCGATTTTCAGATTTGCCACGTGCCCGTGAATGGCGTGGGCGGCGACTTTTGAAAAACGCTCCGATTTCTCTTCGAAATAATACAAGCCATCTGGCGCTCCGAACCACAAACCGCCGCCCCCGGTGGAGTCGTATTCGATGCACCAGGCGCCGGGAAATGGAAGCTCTTGCTTGATAAAATTGAAGAAAGTGGTAGTGCCCGTGGCGACGTGGTAGCGCCCGATGCCGCTCCAGGTTTTTGAAAACCAGTAATTCCCGACCCGGTCTTGCGCCATGCCCAACACGTAACTTTTCGAGCCTTCGAAAACGATGCTATCCAATTTTTCACTGACCGGGTCGAACACGTAAACCCCGCCTTTCACGCCTGCCAGCACCTTGCGACGCACCGGGTCGAAACGGGTGAGCAGCACCGATTTTTTTTCCTGCGGCGCTCCTTTCGTCAGATTGGTGAAACGTCCTTTTTTATAACACAACAGACCGGATTCGTGGGAAAAATAGAGGCTGCCATCGTGGTCTTTGGCAGCGCCGAAGTAAAAATTCAAAGGGTCGAAATCCGGCGGGAAAATCGAGCCGGGCAATTTCACGTCTTCCGTTTTGCCATTGCGCAGGCGTTTCAAACCATGCCCGAAGGAGCCGAACCAAAAATCGCCCCGGTCGTCCTCCACCATGTTCCAGGGCAGGGGAATATCCTTCGTGGAAATGGAGCGAAACCCGGCGGGGAAATATTGATACAGCCCGTCTTCGCCGCCCAGCCAGACAGCACCCTCCCGGTCTTCCAGCAGGCAAGTAATGTTCATTTCCGGCAAGTCGAGCCGCTGCAAAGCCGGGGCGCTTTTTCGCCGGAGATAAATTTCGAAGCCAGTAGAAAAATAGGCGTCGCCGTTTTTCACCTGAAGTATTTCCAGGAAAGTGGGCGTCCTCATCGCTGCCGGGAAATTGACGGTATCCGCAGGCGCTTGCTTGCCCGCTCGATAGATGTGGCACAAGCCGGTCTTTTTTTCCAGGCTTGCTTTCAGGAATCCTTGCGAAAAGTTTTGGAGGGGGATAACCAGCTCTTTTTGGTTGTCGAAAGAATCGAGGCTTGCCAGCCGGAGATTTTTGTCCAAGCCCAGCATGTAGCTGGTGGAAGGATTCCGGCTCAAGCTGAGGAAAAGTCGAATCTCCCCGGCAGCAGCGACGACCGTCAGGTCAAGCTGCCGAAGCATGGTTGCGGTATCGGGCGACAATCGCCAAAGAGTTCTTTTTTCCGCACTCCAACCCAAAACCAAAGAGTCGAGGATTTCGATGGAGGTGAGATGCTCGGTTGACAAAATCGTGTGCCAGCGCACCCCGTCGTAGCGAGCGCACCCGCTGTTTGTTGCCACCCAAATATTGCCCTGCTGGTCTTCCTTGATTTGTGAAACCTGGTCGCCAGCTATCCCCATTTCGGGACGAAAATTCTCGAATCGCTCCCCGTTGAACTTGCTCACCCCTGCCTTCGTGCCTATCCAAATATAGCCCCGGCTGTCCTGCAACAGTACGGTCACTTGCATTTGCGGCATCCCATCGTGAACGGTGAAATGGCGATAAGGCAGGTGGATTTGCTGCCCCTGCAACAGAAAGGGCAGGGAAGCTGCGGCAAGGGAGATGGCGAAACAAAGGATGGTTTGGCGCATGGCTGCGAATGTACTCGACCGGCTCGTTTTTGAGAGCGGTTGAGAAAATCCTGTTGACAGGCGGGAAATGCTGCGTTTTTGGCGGAAAATCAGGCGAGCGCAAGTTGGTTGCAGGATTTGCTTGATTTTAAGCCGGATTTTCCGGGAAACGCTCAGGTTGCCCGGAACGGGAAGCGGCGCAGGCAGGTGGAACTACCTTTCGCAAATCGGAAGTGGCAAAGTGCGAGTGATTGCGCACCACCCCCAACCCCTAAAGGGGAGCAAACCCTGCTAATA
>CAZHLB010000493.1:4953-5463 GCA_964533005.1 uncultured Saprospiraceae bacterium | reverse complement strand
ATCACGAGCCGTCCGGGATTCACTGCGATGGATTCGAAGGCCCCGGTGTTGCGGACGTTGCCGTGGAACTTCGGCCAGGGGGTGTCGGCGACACCCGCACCGGTTCCGGTGTCGAAGGTGTAGAGACACCCGTCGGCGGAAACGCAGGAAACGCCACTCGCTGCGGCGACCTCGGCGGCATCGGCGGTGCGAAAGGCACAGGCGGCACAGGCACGGGTGGAGTTGGCGGCTTGGGCGGCTCGCCCAATGGCTTGGACGGCAAGGTTGGCTCCTCCTCCAATGGCGACAACGATTGCGTCAGAGGGCAAAATGGAACCAATGGCAACGAATGCTGCAGCCCTGCATTGAGATGTGTTGCAGGCAGTTGCGTGGTCGCATTGATGGTTCCTGGCGAGGAAAATTCCGTCAGCGAAATGGCTCCTTCCGAAACCTTGCAGGTGATTGGCGAGGCTGGCAATGGCTCATCTTCCAACCCGGCAATCGTTAAGCCGAGCATCCCGACGGGCAAAC
>CAZHLB010000493.1:0-4943 GCA_964533005.1 uncultured Saprospiraceae bacterium | reverse complement strand
CCCGTCTTCCGGCATCGTTCGCCTCGCAGCGCCTGCCTTGGCGGATGCCCAAGTGGAAGTCTTAGTCACCGATTTCAGTGGCAAACGAGTGTTGTTTTTACAAGAAATCGCCAACGGCGAGGAATACGCCAGCGAGTTGGACATGACGAACCTGCCCGCAGGCATGTATATCGTTCACTTCCGCACCGGCGGCGTGAGCATGGTGAGCAAGCTGTCCATTTTGAGGAATTAAAATATCCGGCTTTGCGCCCGGTGACAAGCAATTGTTTTCATTTGGTTTTTGGGGTTAATAACAACCGTTGGCAGTCAATGCCGACGGTTGATTTTTCCCCGGGTTAAGCTGTGCTACCGGGTCATCTAAACCCGACATGAGCCGGAGTTTTTAAACAGCAATTTCTGCGTTAAATTATAGGGGTAGGTGCTTCAAGGAGCGTCCGTCATGGGTAGGCGCTCCATTTTTTTTCATTCAATGGTACAAGTATGGCTATCAAATTATGACCTATGCTCAATGAAGATAAACACAAAAACTGCTCGCCATTAAATCTGAAAAAGAGACACTTTAGTATCAATTTGGAATTAGGGTTATTGGGCAACCGTTGATAATTCAACGGTTGTTTTTTTGTCAATGGGGGGTCAGCGACGGCTGCAAAACCAGCCTAAAAAAAATTAACAAAAAAACCTTACCACAACCTCTCGTCGGTATTATAGAAACACATTTAAGAACAGAGAAAACAGTATTTAAGAACCACCTTTTTATAGACCCATGAATTGAGTTGAGAAAGTTTAGCAGGTTTAGCCCAAACCATCTAAACCTCCTAAATTTTCTCAACTCAATTCACTTGTCAATAGCCAAAAAGGGGAAACAACAACTCGGCTACTCAAAATCGAAGAGCAGCCTGCGGTAATGCCAAAATGTGTTCGATAATATGTTTGGAGCACCTTGACTTTCGGGCAAGGGGCTCTTTTTTCGGAAAATATAAATACCGGTAATGCATCCCCCTTAGAAATTCACAATGAACGGCAACAAATTTTTATTCTCGTCCTTCAATATTTTCAACACATGAAAAACACTTCCACTTACCTCGTTTTATCCGTCCTGTTGACTTGTGCCGGGCAAAATGTTTTTGCCCAATTTGGCAATTACGGATATGCCGACAGCAACCAAATCCTCCTCGTTTTTGAAAACGAACAAGATACCGCTGCCATCAACGAACTGAAAAATGAGTGGCAAGCCGTCGAATTGGGCAGCACCCCGCTCACCCGCATTCACCTTTGGCAAATCCCGCCCGACACCGTCGCCGCTTACGGAGGAGCTATCGGCATTCAGAATCACGCCATCGGAAAAGCCATTATCAAAGGTGAAAGCTTGAATTTTTCCGTCCCTGCCATCCTCAATTTGGAGGATGACGATGACGATGATGAAGACCCCGGCGAGCCGACCGGCTACCCCGACTCAATTTTCGTCTGCAACCCCGGCATTTTTTCGGTTAAAGTCGCCTTCACGGACACCGGTTTCGACGGTTTCCCAACCGGCGCAAGCGATGCCTGGCAGCCGCATCACCCTGAATTTGTGGGGCGCATTTGGCAAAATGCAGGCGAAGCCAATGGTTCTCTCTTTCTCGACGACGACCAAAACGGCGTCATGGACGATGCGACAGGCTGGGATTTTGTGCAATCCGACCTTCTCCCGCTCGACGAAAATGCCCACGGGACGCACGTGGCGGGCATCGCTGCCGGAAAATTTGACTTCAACGAAGACAACCTGCTCAACAAATTGATGATTCTTAAAACCCACAACCCCATCGGCGAAGCTTCGATGTGGCAATTGGTGCAGGCGCTCGATTATGCCTTGCTTCACGATGCTAAAATCGTCAACATGAGCCTCGCTTACCTCTCGCCGGTCGGTTCGGGCGCACAGCCTTCGGTCATGGAATACCTCATCGAATTTGCCAAAGTGCATCGCGGTACGCTCTTCGTCGCCGCCGCCGGCAACGATGCGCTCGACCTCGACCAGCCGCTCCAACTTGCCGACGGCACGCCCGTCAAGTATTGCCCGGCGAATTTGCCAAACGACAATCTCATCGTCGCCGCCGCCGGAACGACCGCCAACGAGCTGGCGCCCTTTTCCAATTTCGGCTCGACGAGCGTGGATTTGGCAGCGCCTGGCGTGGACATTTACAGCGCCATTTTGAGTGGCAATTATGGCAATTTCACCGGCACGTCCATGGCTGCGCCCCACGTTTCGGCGGCTGCCGCACTGGCAGGTTCGCAAAGCGCCAATTTCAACTGGAAAAAAATCAAGTCTGATATTTTGACCAAATCAACCCTGTCGCCTGCACTCTCCGAGGTCACGACTTCGGGCAGGATGTTGGCTTTTTGCGGCGAATATTCCGGCGGCGGCGACCCGCTTTTGGTTTCCGTGCGAGCCAGTCAAATCCTTTGCACCGGCGGCTCGACCACCCTTTCGGCGACCCCTTCGGGCGGCGTCGCACCGTACAATTTCAGTTGGAGCAACGGCAGTTCTGGTTCGCAAACCACCGTGAATACAGCAGGCAATTTCACCGTCACCGTAACCGACGGCACCGGGGCGACCGCCACCGAAACCGTGAAAATTTTTGCCTCCTCCGCCCCGCTTGCCGACGTGTTGGTGGACACCATTTTTTGCAACGAAACCTCCGCCACCCTGACCATCCAAAACGCCGTCGCCGGTGCGGACTACCTCTGGAGCAACGGCAGCACAGCCTCCGCCATCACCGTATCGCCTGCGCAAACGACCGTTTTTTCGGTGACCACGACCCTGCCAACGGGCTGCAGCAGCGTTTCGCAAATCACGCTCCCGGTGCTGCGGGTGACCGTCGGGCTGTCGCCGCAAACTATTTTCGGCGGGGAATGCGCCTGGCTGGAGCCTGCCGTTTCGGGCGGCGGAGCGCCGTTTCAATTTCATTGGAACACCGGCGAGAGCTACCCGGCGGTCGAAAAATGCCCGGCTGCCACGGAAATTTACAGCGTGACCGTGACCTCCAACGAAAGCTGCACGGGCACGGCTTCCGTCGAGGTGACTGTCCTGCCGCCGGGCAGCAATCTTATCGTTCCGCCTGCTGCGAATTATCTGCCTGCCACGACTGCAACTGCGCTTCCTTCGGCAGTTGCCGAATGTGAAAGCTGTTTGGAAAATGAGACGTTGAGGGTTTTTCCCAACCCGGTCATTGACGTTTTGCAAATCGAAGGGAACGCCAGCCAAACAGAAAGCCAAGCCGAAATTTTTACGACCCTGGGAACATTGGCGCACCGTTTTTCCCTGCCAGCGGGCGGCGAACGGCAGGAGGTTTTTGTGGGAAACTTGCCGCCGGGCTTTTATTTTTTGAAAATCGAGCGGGAGCGGCAGGCGCTTTATTTCGTAAAAAAATAGGCGAGCTGTGGTGAAGCCAATCGTCCCGGAGGGACGGCATGTTTGTAGCAGTCGTGCCGCTGCTAACCCTCTCGTTCCGTAGGAACGATATGTTTCGGAAGCAAAACATATCGTTCCTACGGAACGAGAGGGTTGGCAGCGGCACGACTGCTACAAACATGCCGTCCCTCCGGGACGATTGGCTTTAAAGTAAATCAACCCTTTGCGCCCTTCGCGGGAAAACGCCCTGCATGAAACACGCATCCCGTGAGACTTTCAAAATACCTTTATTTGCAACAAATCATTGTACATGAAGGCATTATCTTTTTTAGCGACCCTGTGCTTGTTCTATTTGCTTTGGAAAAACCCGGCTTGGGCGCAGCAAATCCTCCCCCAAAATCCACCTGAAAACGCAGCCGCATGCCGGGCGGAAATCGCCCAAGCCATTGACTCGGCAATGGCTACGGGAAGCGAGCGGGGCGTCGAAATTTTGCTCGTGCGACTCGCCGATTGGAAAAAATGCCTGCCCGAACGGGACACGGCGCTCGGCAATCTCTACCACAAAACGGGCGTCCTTTGCTATATCACCGACCGGTACGCCGATGCCATTCATTGGTTCGGGCGGGCGCTCGAAGTGCGCCAAAACAACCCCGCCGCCCCCACCGAGTCGCTGCTCAACACCCTCAACGGTTTGACCCAGACGCACCTGCTGTCTTTCGATTTTGCGAAAGCGGAGGTTTTTATCGAAAGGCAACTCGCCGTTATTCGCTCTCAAAAACTGAAAAACTACGAGGCAGAAGCAGACCTCTATTTTGCCGACGGGCAGTTGGCATTTCGGCGGGAAGATTTTGTCCGATGCCAGGAAAAACTGCGCCTCGCCGCTAATTTTTACCGGGAGCAAAACCCCGACAATCCCAATTTGGCACACGTCCTTAACCTGTCGGGCGTCGCCGCCGACCTGCTCGGCAAGCCAGGCGAGGCGCTTCAACTTTACCGGCAGGCAATTCCCGTTTTTGAAAAAAACAACCTGCCCGGCGACGTCGCCCGGAGCTTGCACAACACCGGGGTCACGTTCAGCCGTCTTGCCCAACTCGATTCCGCTCTGATTTTTCTGAAAAAATCTGCCGCCATTCACCTCGCTTCCGGCGACAGCGTGGAAATCGCCAGGCATTTCATCGAAATGGCGAAGGTGCATTCCCTCCAAAATGACCATCCGGCTGCGCTCGATTTTGCCCAAAAAAGCCACCTGCTTCGTGCCAGCCTGCTGCCCGATTGGCATCCCGACGTGCTGGAGTCGAAGGTGTTTTTGGGCCAATTGCTTTTGAAAAACAATCGGGAAACGGAGGCGCTTTCGCTTTTTGAAAATGCCATCGCCGCCGCCGCCCGCTCGCCCCGACCCGACCAAGCCATCGCTCCAATGGCTGAAAAAGCCTTGTATTTGGCGCAAAAAGGGCTGAAAAACGAAGATGTCGCCCGCCAGGCGCACCAGTTTTACGCTCGTTTGGACTCACTGCTTTTCCTCGCCCGCCAGCAATTCCGGCAGACTGACGCAGGG
>CAZHLB010000492.1:0-5471 GCA_964533005.1 uncultured Saprospiraceae bacterium | reverse complement strand
GTTGAAAAATTGAAAATTTTTCAACTGCAACATCCAAAAACCACCTGTCAGCTTTTCGCCCAACTTTAAACCGACAAATGAAACATCCCAAGTTTTTTCAAAATTTTTCTCAAAAACTCACCGCTCTCCACGAGTCCTTCCAACCGTCAATTGAAATGAAAGCCGAACGTTCCGCCAATCTCCAATCCAAACTCGACGCCTTCGCCCGCCTCCTCCAAATCATGGACGACCTGCGGGAAAAATGCCCCTGGGACAGGAAACAAACCTTCCAAACCCTTCGCAGCCTGACCATCGAAGAAACCTACGAACTTGGCGATGCCATCCTCGACAACGACCTCGAAGGCATCAAAGAAGAAATCGGCGACCTCATGCTGCACATGGTTTTCTACGCCAAAATCGCCGAGGAAAAAAATGCCTGGAACATCGCCGACTCCCTCCACGCCATCTGCGAAAAGCTCATCAAACGCCACCCGCACGTCTATGGAGACCTGCAAGTGACCGACGAAAACGAGGTGAAAAAAAACTGGGAGCAACTGAAATTGCAGGAAGGCAAAACGAGCATTTTGCAAGGCGTCCCCCGCTCGTTGCCTGCGTTGGTGAAGGCTTGGCGGATGCAGGAAAAAACGGCGCAGGTAGGTTTCGAATGGGAAACGCCGGAGCAGGTTTGGGAAAAAGTCGAGGAGGAAATCGGCGAGTTTCAGGAGGCAGTGCGGGAAGGTTTTTCGCAGGAAAAAAAGGAAGAAGAATTTGGCGACGTGCTCTTTGCGCTCATCAATTATGCCCGCTGGCATGACATCGAACCGGAAACGGCGCTGGAGCGGGTGAACCAGAAATTCAAGCGGCGCTTCGAGTACATCGAGGCAAATGCGCCGAAGGATTTGCGGGAAATGACGCTGGGCGAGATGGATGCGCTTTGGGATGAGGCGAAGGAAAGGCTTTGATTTTCAAGGCATTTTTTATCGCACTTTTGTAAAAAAATTACAGCCAGTGAAACTTCAAAAGCAAGATATCGAACCGCTTTTGGCGGACTTCAAACAAGGCGTCAAGAAATTATATGGCAACCGGCTGAAGGCTGCCATATTGTTCGGCAGCTACGCCAGAGGGGAGGCAAGAACGGACTCGGATATTGATATTTTGCTCGTTTTGAAGGATAAACAAGTCAAGCCATTCCGTGAAATTGATAATCTGACGGATTTAATTTTCGAGATTAATATGGCTTACTCGAAATTAGTGTCGGTCGTGCCGGTGGCGGAGGAGCAATTCAAAGAGCAATTCAATCCATTGTATATCAATGTGAAAAAGGAGGGCGTAACGATATGAAAGCGACCCTTGAAAAATATTTTGAGCGAGCAAGACTTGCACTGGAAGATGCCACATATCTGCTGAAAGTCCGGCTAAGTTTTGGCGCTGCAAGTTCAAGGGCATATTATGCCATGTTTTATGCCGCAGAAGCAATCCTTTTCAGTAAAAATATAACTACGTCTTCGCATAATGCCACTATCTCTCTTTTTGGATTTCACTTCGTAAAGACAGGGATTTTCCCACCTTATTATGGCAAAATATTGAGCAATGCTTTTGAAAAAAGACAGGTCGGCGACTACGATATATTCGTTGAAATTACGCAGCAGGAGGCAGAAGACGTGTTGAATAATGCCATTGATTTCGTGGATAAAACGGAAGCCTATTTGAAAAATGCCGGGCTAATTTAACTCAGCATAAAACTGTCTTGTAAGTAAATATGCAATGCCCCCAATTCCCGCTCCCCAAACCCCTCCCGCCACCACATCCAAAGGAAAATGCACCCCCACGTACACCTGCGCAAAAGCCACCGCCGCCGCCCAAACAAGCAAAGGCAATCGGATGCGCCGGTACGTTTTTCCCAAAGTCAGGCATAAAAAAACCGCCATTGCAAAGTGGTTGCTGGCATGAGATGAGGGGAAACTGTAGCCGCTGCCGCAAGGCACAAGCAAGTGAATTTCCGCCGGTTGCTCGAAGACTTTGCACGGGCGCAGCCGCCCAATATTTTTTTTGAGCAATTGGCTGCTCGTGAAATCGGAAACTGACACTGTAGCAGCGAAAGCCAGCACGAGCAACAAGCCCTTCCTTTTAAAATTCACCAGCAAAAAACTGAACAGGAACAGGTAGGCAGGAAACCAAACGTACTTGTTGCGCAGCAGCGGCATCAGCCAATCGAAAAAGGCGTTTTGACAACCCAGGTTGATTGCCTGGAAAAGTTGCTCGTCGAATTGCAGCAAGTCGCTCATCAATCATCAATTATCAACTTTCAACCCAACCGACTTTCCCATCAGGTTGCAAAGTTTGTAAAGCACCCTTGCGCCCACGTTCCCATCCCAATCGCAGCCCACGCCAGCTACTTCGCAGAGGTCGAAACCGATGATTTCCCTGCCGCTGTCCGCCAGCATTTTCAGCAAAAACATCGCCTGCGGAAACTCCAAGCCGCCGGGCACGGGCGTCCCGGTGTTCGGGCAGAGGTCAGGTTTCAGACCGTCAATGTCGAAGCTGACATAAACTTTGGCAGGCAGGTCGGCGATGATTTTTTCGCAGAGGCTTCGCCAGGTTGCGCCGCCGAACATTTCTTCCTGCATGGTTTGGTCATGCCAGACCTGCACCCGGTCGCCGAGGCGGGCGGCGAAGTCAATTTCCTCCTCGCAAGTATCCCGGATACCTACCTGCACCAACTTGGTAATTTCCTTGATTTTCAGCGCATTGTAAAAAATGGAAGCGTGAGAATAGGTGAAGCCTTCGTAAGCTTTCCGCATATCCTGGTGGGCGTCAATTTGAAGTACGCCAAACTCGCCATGCCGATGCGCCAATGCTTGCAAGAAACCCAGCGGTACGCTATGCTCGCCGCCAACCACGCCAACGAGTTTGCCCCGGCGCATCAGGTCGGCAGTTTGCTCAAAAACCCAGGCGTTCAAAGCAGTGCTGGCGTTGTTGATTTCTTCGACTACTGCGAGCATGGGCAGGTCGTGCGCCAGTGCGCCGCCGGTTTCGAGAAATTCAAGGTAAGTGCCTGCTTTGGGGCGCAGTTCCTGGTTGCGGTTCACCCAGTACAGATCGAGGTGGCGCATGTAAATGCCCATTTTCCAGGCGTCTTTCACGTCGGGGTCGTACAGGTCGAGCTGGGCGGAAGCTTCGAGGATGTTTTGAGCGCCCATCGCCGTGCCTTCGCCGTAGGAAACGGTCACGTCCCAAGCCACGGGGAGTAATACGATTCGGGCGTCTTCCTCCGTGTAGGGCAAGCCGATGAACTTACCGTTTTTTTGACCGACGCCGTTGGGGTCGAAAGCAGTGAGGTTGTCTTGTTTTGACATGGGCAATTTTTGAAGCTTGAATTTATGTGGGCAAATATTCCAAAGCAGTTTCCGAACCGGGTGAAAAAGTCAGATTTTTTTGACGCTATTCCCTTTTGGAAAAAAAAGAAAAATTTTCACCTTCGCACATCCAAGCGAAAGCACGCAGCCCATCCCATGTAGTCCCAATCCAATAATGAAAATCGTGGCAAAGACGGCGTTTGTTCTTGCCGTTTCAACCAACTTAAAGGCATCCCCGCAAGGAGACAACTTCACTTTTTAAACAAAAAAACAAGACAGCTATGCTAATTCTTTACATCGTCGCAAGCGCTTTTATTCTCGGAGGAGGCATCGTGTTGCTCTCTAATTTGACTGCTCAAAAAAGCACAAGAAAGTGGTATTGACCACCTGGCAGCCAGCCTGCCGGAGTCTCAAGTCCGGTTTCCTTTCCTGAAAAGTCCTGCATGAGTTAGGGTGCCCACTTTAACTTTCCAACAGTAGGAAGGAACGTGATTTTTCAATTTCAACAGCGAAAAAAAAAGCCTTTTGAAGAGGGGTACATTTCAAAAAACTGCCGCTCTCCGAAAGGCTTTTTCATTTAAAATAAACATGAAAATTCTGAGCCTGCTTTCTGCTTTGGCGCTCCTATTTTCCTGCGCCACACCGCCGCCACCGCCGCCGCCTGCTTCTTTTGGCGCAACGCCTTCGCCGCAGCAAATCGCCTGGCACCGGCTGGAATATTACGCCTTCGTGCATTTCAACATCAACACCTTTTCAGACGTGGAATGGGGGCATGGCAAGGAAACTCCTGCCATTTTCAATCCCACCCAACTCGATTGCCGCCAGTGGGCAAGGATATGCAAGGCGGCTGGCATGAAAGGCATCATCATCACCGCCAAGCACCACGATGGGTTTTGTCTTTGGGATTCAAAATTCACCAAACACGACGTGGCAAGCAGTCCCTGGCGGGGCGGCAAAGGCGACCTGCTGCGGGAACTGGCGGAAGCTTGTAAGGAATACGGCTTGAAAATGGGCATCTACATGTCGCCCTGGGACCAAAACAGCCCGATTTACGGCACACCGGGGTACAATGATTATTTCAAAAAACAATTGGAAGAGGCGTTGACTGGCTATGGCGATATTTTCGAAGTCTGGTTCGACGGAGCGGTAGGCGAGGAGTTCAAAGGCAAAATGGTGTACGACTGGAAAGGCTTTCACGAAGTGGTTCGCCGCTGCCAGCCAAATGCGGTGATTTTCAGCGACGCTGGGCCCGAAGTGCGCTGGGTAGGCAATGAAAATGGCTTTGCCAACCGCACGAACTGGTGTACCCTGAACCGGGACGACTATTTTCCCGGCACACCT
This sequence comes from uncultured Saprospiraceae bacterium, assembly GCA_964533005.1. Taxonomy (GTDB): domain Bacteria; phylum Bacteroidota; class Bacteroidia; order Chitinophagales; family Saprospiraceae; genus UBA6168. The sequence goes on along the minus strand of CAZHLB010000492.1, from coordinate 795 downwards.
CGCTACCTTGAACTACGCTCCGGCAACAAAAACGGAACCCACTGGCTGCCCGCCGAAGCCGACGTTTCCATCCGTCCAGGCTGGTATTATCATGCGGCGCAGGATAGTTTGGTGAAAACGGCTGACCAGTTGGAAGCCATTTATTATAAAAGTGTAGGTCGCAACGCCAACCTGCTGCTAAACCTGCCCGTTGACCGGCGGGGGTTGGTGCATGAAAACGACTCGGCGGCGCTGGCGCAATTGCGGCAGCGGCTCGATGCGACTTTCACGGTCAATTTTTCAAAAAGCCAAAAGGCAACTGCCAGCAATGTCCGTGGCGTTTCAACTCAATTCGCCGCCAGAAACGTCCTCGATGGCGACTACGCAACTTTTTGGACGACCGACGACAGCGTCAAAAATGCCTCCCTTGAAATTCAACTCGACAAGCCGCAAAAAATCAACGTGATTTCTCTCGGTGAACATTTGCCGCTTGGGCAGCGGGTGGAGGCATTTTCAATCGAAGCCAAAGTGAATGGTGAATGGAAAAAATTGGCGGAAGGCACGACCATCGGCAACAAGCGGATGCTGACTTTCCCGGCGGTGGAGAGCGGCGCTTTCAAAATCAATATTCTTTCCGCCATGGCGCCACCGGCTTTGGCAGAGGTGGGACTGTTTTTCCGACCGCATGAAAATGAGTTGCTGAACAACCTCGAAGGGGCTGATTGACTCAAGCAGGGAAGGGAATAATTCAATTTTTCCCTTTCTGGCAGGTGCATTTAAGCTCGACTTTTGGAGCGGCGGGGTTTTGAGACCCCG
>CAZHLB010000491.1:0-5472 GCA_964533005.1 uncultured Saprospiraceae bacterium | reverse complement strand
TTATTTGGTGGTGGGACGCCCAGCGTCCCACCTCCAAATCACCAACTCACCAACTCACCAACTCACTATTTCAAGGCGATGTACTCAACGAGCAAAGCATTCCTGTCCATACCCAAATATTGCTCCGGCGGCTCGCTGAAGATTTGCAGGAAGTTGTAGGCATTGAGCAGGAAAAGCTCGATGAAAGGGCTTTCGGAAGAAAAATTGAACGTGTTGCGCATCACGATGAAAAGGAAATCGGCAGGCACGTTGTACTTGCGCAAGCTCTCGTAGCGATTTTCTAGGTCAACCGTGCCTTTTTTCGCCAGCTCCTGCACGGCTTCGGTGAACATCTCCTTCACGTTGGGCTTGACTTTGTAGCCCAGGTCGAAATCAAGGCGAAGGATTTTTCCGGGCAGGATTTCCCTGAATTGATAACTCTCCTGGAACGGCAAATCGGTCTCGTTGAAATGCAGCAGCCAATAGACGTCTGCCCGCTTCGGCTGCTTTTGGTAGATGGATTTGATGATTTGTTTTTCCATCCGGTCGGGCTGCCGGGCGTTGGTCAGATAGACAATGTGGGTGGCGAATTTGGGGATGTCCTTGTCCTGGCTGACGGCTTTGATGATGTCGGTAAATTTGAACACGTCCACGAAGCGGCGTTTGTGGCGGATGATGCGCTTGGCTTCGTAGTTGACCAGCATCACGCATAAAAACAGCGCCATCAAACCCAGGGTCACGCCTGCCCCGTGCGCTATTTTTTGAAGGTTCCCGGCAAAAAAGACGCCTTCTACCGTGAAGAAAACAAGGGTAGTGGCAATCACCCGCAGCCAGTCCCAATTCAAAATATTTCGCAGGATAAAGGTCAACAGCAGGGTGGTCGAAAGCATGGAAAGCGTAATGGCGATGCCGTACGCCGCTTCCATGTTGGCGGCTTTTTCAAAATACAGAACCACGAAAACGCAGCCCACGAACAGCATGTGGTTAATCATCGGCACGAACAATTGCTGCCGGTATTTGGACGGGTAGCGGATTTGCACTTTGAACCAGGTGTCCAATTTAATCGCCTCGTTGATAAGCGAATACGAGCCGCTGATGAGTGCCTGGCTCGCCACGACGGAGGCAAGCGTGGCGACAAAAACCCCCGTGCCGACGAACCATCTCGGCATGATGGCAAAGAAAGGGTTGCTGCCCTCCGGTAAAACCTGCCCATCGAGTGTGCCCAGCACCCAAGCGGCTTGCCCGAAATAGTTGATGAGCAGCGCTGCTTTGACAAAAATCCAGGCGAAGCGGATGTTCTTTTTGCCCACGTGCCCCAGGTCGGAATACAAAGCCTCCGCCCCCGTCACGCACAAAAACACTGCCCCGACGATGAACCATGCCCTCGGATGATGCGTCAGCACCTCCCAAGCATAGACGGGATTGATTGCCTGCAAAATTCCCCAGTCATGCGACATCGCCCGCAAGCCCCAGAAAGTCAGCATGGTAAACCAAACCAGCATGATGGGCCCAAATGATTTGCCCACCTTTTCCGTCCCGAATTGCTGAAAAGTGAATAGTCCGACCAGGATGCCAATCACGATTGGAATCACCGGCACTTGTGGCGCAAGCAGTTGCAAACCTTCCACCGAAGCAGTCAGCGAGATGGCAGGCGTGATAATGCCGTCCGCCAGCAAGGCGCAGCAGCCGATCATGCCGACGTAAATCGTCCACCGGGGAGCTTTTTTTCGGATGAGGGCATAGAGCGAAAAAATGCCGCCTTCGCCGTGGTTGTCGGCTCGCAGGGTGAGCAGGACGTACTTGAAAGTGGTCTGCAAAGTCAGCGTCCAGAAGATGAGCGAGACGCCGCCATAGACCAATTCTCTGGTGACCGGGCTGTCGCCGAGAATGGCAGTCATCACGTAGAGCGGAGAGGTGCCGATGTCGCCGAAGACAATGCCGAGGGTGACAAGGAGGGAAGCAGCCGTAACTTTTGAATGTGCATTTTCCATCAGGGGGGCAAATGTAGAAAGTTGGGAAAAGCAGAGCGGTTTGGAAGGTTTTTTCTTGCGACAAAAGCGGAGCCGAAAGGTGACACCTGGAAAATGCCATCAAGCACGGACTGTTTCACAAAAAGGAAGCGTGGCGCATCAACATTGCTTTCTTGCAAGAAAACGGATCGCTGAAATGTGTGGTGGAAGACAACGGCGTAGGCAGGGCGGCGGCAGCGGAATTGAACCTGCAACAAGGACGGCAACACGTGTCGAGAGGTTTGCAAATTGTGGAGGAGCGCCTGCAACTGCTGCGAATATCCAGCCCTGAAAACGGCGCTATCAAAACCATTGACTTGTTCGACCTACATGGCAACGCTACCGGCACCCGGGTCGAAGTCAACCTGCACTCGACCGGGTTAAATCTGCCTGAGCTTCACCGTTTGTTTTTCTTGAAAAGCTGCTTCGTTCATTCAGAGCAAGCCTTCGTTCATCCTACCTTGTAACAAAAACCAGAAATCCGGTACTTCGAACCATGATTTCCCGGCTTTCCAAACGTGCTATATCAAACATGGGTCGTCCATGAAAAAATGGAAGCCGCAAATCGCCCAGCTTATGTTGACTCGGAAAAAAGACCTCCACAGCACTATTAGATTTTAGACTTCTTTCCGACGCTGCCCAGGAAACCTTTGACCCCTTGTCTGGACATCCGAAACTACCGTTCGCCCAAAAAACCAAATCTACTTGCGCCCAAAAAACCAACCTGATACATTTCCTGAACTTTATTTTCCTCTTTGAGACCTGTCCGAAGCCTGGCAACTGCGGTTGCTGGGCTTCAGTTTTTTTAAAGTTGATTTGATAAGGGTTGATAAAAATTGATGGGGTTGATGTGCAACACATCAACCCCATCAACTTTTATCAACCCTTATCAACTCAAAAAAGAAAGGGTGCCAAGCAACGAGGAGGGAAAGAAAGTTACAGATTGCCCGACACCCTTGGGGAAGGAAAGACTATGAAATCAAACGGAGTTTTTACAAACGCATGGCAGCCAAAAGGCTGATAACCAATCATTTTTCAAACCGTACGTCTCCTTTCCTTCAAAATTTGGTGATTAGTGATTAGTGATTGGTGATTGGGACGTCCCAATCACCAATCACTAATCATAATCTTCGTAGTCGTCCCGCCTGCCGCCGCCACCGCCGCCGCCCTGGTCGTCATCAAAAACGTCGGGCTGCTCGGTCGTGCCGCCTTTTTCATAATCCTCATCGGTATCAGTTTCTGCATCGGCGCCATCGTAGGCGTATTCCTTGTCGAAATCGAACACCAGGTCGTCGTCCTCCTCCACGTTAACGGGTTTTGCAGGCGTCGAGGATTTCGGCTTGCGGATAACTTTGGTGATGATTTTCGGCTGGGAGGCTTCTTCTTTTTCCATCTTTTCCAGCACTTCGAGCGGGGCGAGGGTCTTTTTTTCCGCTGGTTTCAGCGCTTCTTTCACAGCTTCGGCTTTCTTGGCTTCCACACTTTTGGTGGCGGTAGGCACTGCCAACAACCGGCGTTTGTCAATCAAATGACCCGTCACCAGGCACATACCGTAGGTCTTGTTCTTGATGCGTATGACTGCGTTTTCCAAGTCCTGAATGTACTTGCGTTGGCGGATAGCCATGTTGTTCAGGAACTCGATGTCGTTGTTGGTGCTGCTGTCGTCCATCCAATCGCCGCCGTGGTCGTCGCCGCTGTTCTCGGTGATTTCGAGGATTTGCTCTTGCAGGTAACTCAATTCTTCTTTCGCCTTTTCCAGCTTTTGCTCTACAATTTCCTGAAACTCAGCCAGGTCGGCGTCGGAGTAGCGAGCGGTTGCACTTACGTTTTGGTCTATCATGTCACTTCGTTTTCGGTTATTTTTGAAAAGTGGCGCAAAATAATGTCAATTCCGCCAAATGATTTTTAGAAAAATCAGCGGCGGGAAATTCAAGGTCGCCATTGAAATATTTTGTGCCCCCTCAAAATCAGCGATAGAGAACCGTCGAAAAAAACCTTTGTTCAAAATCTTTTTCGCCCGTCCGTAATTTTTTTCAACAGCAAAATTTACCAGTGAAACGGGTGAAATTTCACACTCCCAAGCGTATTCACTTCCAGCGCTGGCGCTGGGAATTTGAGCAGATTGAGCAATCCCAGCGACATTTTCAACCAGCGATGCCGTTTCGTAATTTTGGTCAAATCCACGTCCGGCGAGAGGTAAAATTGCCGGTAGCGTGGAAACGCCGCCGGGTCGAGCGCAAATTCCGTCCCGTTTTCTTCCCAGGCATTTTCAAAGCCGCCGTAAATATTGTCCGCCCCGTAGCCCACCGCCAGGTTGAGCCACCGGGGAAAGCGGCTGTTTTCCTTGTTTTTCAAAAACGAGCGCACGTTGCCGGAGCACCAAATCGTCAAGGCATTGTAATCCTTTAGAAGCACATGAAAAACCGAAGTGCCGTACAGCCCGGCAGCCCGCTCGTCCAGATTCGTAGTTCCTGCGCCATCCATCGAATAAATCGGCTCGCCCGAGTAGTCAGGTCGAAGACCGGAGGCTTTTACTTGGATGCGCTGCTCTTGCCAAAGCAAGTCTTGCGCTGCGAAGAAGCTGACGCCCAGCGTGTTGAAGCCAATGTCGCCCAGCGAAAAGCCCCATTTTTCAGAAAATCCATCCATGATTTCAATGGTCGCCTGCACGCCCGTGCCGACGCCGACCGCCGTCCAGAGGGCAGATTTTCGCTTCATGCCCGTCCACCGGGCTGCGGAAAAACTGTACTTGCTCCAGGAATAAGCGGAGAAAAAATGCCCCGCCTTATCCATGTCAGCCCATTCGCCCCAGTCATTGAAGGTGTGAAAATGGGTGAGCGGGTAGTCTTGGTACCAGGCTTTCCAGAGGGCGACGGACATACCGGCATAGACGCCTCCGCCTGCGACCGCGCCCAGGCGGAGGCGTCCTTTGTGCAATGTGTCGGCAGGAGTCAGGGAAAAAATGGAAGGCTGTGAAATTTGGGCGTTCACTGAGAACGAAGCCCAGAAAAGCAGGAAATTAAACAAAGCTAATTGGCAGGGTCTCATCGTGGATAAAAGCTGACAGGTGAAAAACGGGGTTTTGAAAGAAAAAAAAGAAATTTTTTTTCTTTCAAAACCCCGTTTTTCACCTGTCAGCTTTGAGCTAATTAACCATTCGGGCAGCTTTTGCAGCGCTTGCCCTTCTTGTATTTTTTGCAGCACTTCTTCTTCTTTTTCGCTTGCACAATGGGCAAGGGAAAAGGCAAGTGCCTGTAAAAATTAAACGGATTGGGTGCTTCTTCTTGCGCCGGTAGTTTATGCCTGCTCATTGATTTGATAATTGCGCCGCAAAAATAACTCGCACGGCGGGCTGCCTTCAACTTGGCGTGTCAAATGCAGGTTAAAAATAACAGGTGGCGAGGGTTCGGGTTTCATAGAGTTTCAGAGGTTACAAGGTTTCACCTGGGCTTGCTTGTTTAACTTCGCACGCAAATTGGAAAAC
>CAZHLB010000490.1:0-5481 GCA_964533005.1 uncultured Saprospiraceae bacterium | reverse complement strand
TTAGGGGTTGGGGGTGGTGGCGGATTGGCTGCGCCTTGAATTCAAAACATACTCTAAAGCTGACAGGTGGAAAACGGGTTTTGAGGAGATAAAAAATTTCATTTTTTATCTCCTCAAAAACCCGTTTTCCACCTGTCAGCTTTTGTCCGGCAAAGCTACCCAGTGAATGCAGTGCGCTCACTTTTGCCTTTTGCCTTTTAACTTTTTACTTAAAAACAATGAATCCACTCTACCAGCACATCCTCAACGACAACATCGAAAAATACCTGCGCAAGCGCCAGCCGAAAATCACGAAGCAGGCGATGAAGCGGGAGGTTTTCAAAACGAGGGTCAGCCTTTTCCATTTTTTCAAAGACATCCTGCTGATTGTCGCTGGCGTGGCGGCGGCTGGTTTTGGCTTGAAAGGTTTTTTACTGCCCAATAGTTTTATTGACGGTGGCGTCACGGGCGTTTCGCTGCTGGTGCGGGAGTTGTCGGGATTGCCGCTTTCCGTTTTGTTGGTCACGCTCAACATTCCTTTCATTTTGATGGGCTTTCGCCAAATCGGGAAAGGGTTTGCAGTGAAAAGCACTTTAGCCATTATCGGTTTGGCGCTCACGGTGGCATTCATTCAATTTCCTATCGTCACCGACGATAAATTGCTGGTGTCGGTTTTTGGCGGTTTTTTTCTCGGCATGGGCATCGGGCTTGCCGTGCGGGGCGGCTCGGTGCTGGATGGCACGGAAGTGCTTGCCATTTGGGTCAGCCGGTACACCATTTTTACCATCGGCGACGTCATCCTGTTGCTCAATATTTTGATTTTTTCCGCCGCCGCTTGGTTGCTCGGCATCGAGACGGCTTTGTATGCCATCCTGACTTATCTCGCCGCATCGAAAACGGTGGATTTCATTGTCGAAGGTTTGGACGAGTACGTGGGCGTGACCATTATTTCCGCTGATTACGAGGAAATCAGGCAGATGATAATCGAGGAATTGGGCAGGGGCGTCACGTTGTATGCAGGCAGGGGCGGCTTTGGCAAGCGAGGTGCTGCTTTGAAAGAGGTTGAAATTATTTTCACCGTCGTCACCCGCCTGGAAATTGCGAAGCTGAAAAGGGAGGTAGAGAAGATTGACCGGGGCGCTTTTTTGGTGATGAACACGGTCTCGGAGGTGCGGGGCGGGGTGATTAAAAAGAAGCCGCTGGCGCATTGAACCTTGTGCTAAAAACATCCCTCATTTTTGTCCGTTGACATTCCTAAATTGCTTTCCGAAAAAAGAAAAACCTGCGCTCGCCCTACTTTTCAGGGTGTGATTTTTCAGAGTCGAGCCGAAAGCTTACTGGTGGTAAAGGGGTGTTGTAGATAAAAAAAATGGAATTTTTTTTCTCTCCAACACCCGTTTCCCACCTGTCAGCTTTTCGCCCAAAATTAACGCCATGCGATTCCTGTACGCCTTTTCATTTATCCTTCTGAACCTGAGCCTTTTAGCTCAAACCACCCAGACCGAATTCGGCAAAAACCGGGTGCAATTTCACAACCATTTCGCCGAGTGGTCGCAATACGAGAGCCGCAATTTCATCACCTATTGGTACGGCGAAGGCAGGCTCGTCGGGCAGTCCGTCGTGCAGATGGCGGAGTATGATTTTTATGAAATCCAGGGCATCCTCGAGCACCGGATGAATGACAAAATCGAAATCATCGTCTATACCGACCTCACCGACCTGAAAATGAGCAACATAGGTAGCGAGGAAGCTTTTGTCAACACGGGCGGGCAGACCAAAATTGTCGGCAACAAGATGTTCGTCTATTTCAACGGCGACCACACGGACTTGCGGCGGCAGGTGCGGGAAGGCGTGGCGACGGTCTATCTGAATGCCATGCTTTTTGGCTCCAACTTGCAGGAAATCGTGCAAAATGCGGTGATGATGAACCTGCCGGAATGGTTCAAGGACGGGCTGATTTCCTTCGTCGGCAACGAGTGGAACACGGAGGTGGACAACCAATTGCGAGACCTGTTTTTGTCTGGAAAATACGTTGGTTTCGAGGAGATGGCGAAGGCAAATCCCCGGCTGGTCGGGCACTCGCTTTGGCATTTTATCAGCGAGCATTACGGGCATTCGACGGTGAGCAATTTGCTCTATTTGACCCGCATCAACCGCAGTGTGGAAAGCGGTTTTCTCTACGTTTTAGGGGCGACTTACGGCAAGACGACGGAAAGCTGGGAGACCTTTTTCCGGCAACGTTACGAGGCGGAAGTGAAGGGCATGAATGCGCCGCTGGAAGGCGGTTTGGTGAAATTTAAAAACAAGAAAAACCTCCCCGTCACCCAGGTAAAAATCAGCCCCGACGGGTTGAAAATCGCCTACGTCATCAATGAAATCGGGCGCACGAGGGTCTGGCTGCAAGACCTGGCGAGTGGCAAGCGGACGCTTGTTTTCAAAGGCGGTTTTCGCAATCCGATTCAAGCCACCGACTACCAATATCCGCTGCTCGCCTGGAGCCCGACGAACACGGAACTTGCCGTTTTGTATGAGCAGCGAGACGCTCCCAAACTGTTGAAATACAACGTGTTGAACAAAGACAAAGTCACCGAAGACCTTGCGCCGCTCTTCCAGCGGGTGTATAGTATGGACTACGTGAATGCCAATGATTTGGTGTTTTCGGCGGCGGTTCGGGGGCAGTCGGATTTGTATTTGTACTTCACTGTCACCCGCCAATCGCTGCGGCTGACGACTGATTTTTGGGATGATTTGGACGCCAGTTTTGTCAACGTTCACGGGCAGCGGGGCGTACTTTTCGCCAGCAATCGGCAGGATTCGCTGAACGTGATTGCCGCCCTCGACACGATTTTGCCCATCACCACTTTCGATATTTTTTACCTGAATTTGGACAGCCTGCAAGGCGAATTGGTGCGGGTCACGAACACGCCTCACGCCAACGAGCGGGAACCGCTGGCTTTGGACACCACCTGGTTCAGTTTTTTGACCGACGAGAGCGGCGTCTTCAATCGCAAAAACGGCTACCTCGAAGACTACCTGCATCACTTTGAAAACCGGGTCATTTTCAACGACGGCATCGAGCTTCGCTACCACGTGGACACGGTGCTTTCGGAGAAATTGGACAGCGCCGTTTTTGCCCAAATTGACACGGTCATTTTGGACACGATTTACAAACAGCGGGCGGTCACGCATTTTGCCACGAACTACGACCGGAGCATCCACGAGCAGAGCGAAGCAAGGCGTGGAAACCGCTACGCAGAGCTGATTTTCAGGGATGGAAAATGGCAGATTTTCACCGGGGAAACGCAGGCGGAGCGAGCAACAACGCCCGTTTTCACGACTTTCCAAAAGCAGCGAGTGCGCTTCCTCGAAACAACTTACGTGCAGCCGCCGGCGCAAATTCAACCCAAAGACACCGTCTTGAAAAAAGCGGACGATGAGCCGATTGACGTCTCCGATTTGCCAGTGGAAAAGCAAGACACGGGCAAGATTGACATTGACAACTACCTGTTCCAGAGCGAGTTCGACGAAGAAGAAATCCCCACCCGCATCCAGCCGACCCAGCCGCCGAAGGACGAGGAAGAAACAGAACCAGAGGTCATTCAACCGCTCGTTTACCGCCCGGTAACCGAGGAGCCGACGACTAAAAAAGTGCAGCAATTCCGCTCCAGCCGCATCATTCCATATCGCCTGAAATTCCGCACCGACTTCGTCACGACGCAATTGGATAACAGCCTTTTATTCGATGGATTAAGCACGTATGCAGGCGTGCCGGAAGATTTTGGATATCCGCCTCCCGGCATATTGCTCAAGGCTAATTTTAAAGACCTTTTTGAAGACTATGAATTTGAAGGCGGCATACGTGTGCCCACTTCATTTAATGGCGCTGAATATTTCCTCGTTTTTAAAGACAAGAAAAAGCGCCTCGATAAACAATATGCAGTGTATCGCCGCCGCCTGCGATTTACCGAAGACGCAACGCCACCGCCGCTTAAATATGAAAACACGATTTTCCTGACGCAATATCAGGTGCGATATCCGCTCGATATATTCACGAGCATACGTGGCACGGCGACCCTGCGCTTCGACAATTCTACCTGGCTGGCGACCAACGATATCACCCTGGAAGCGCCGACGCAACGCTCGCAACGCTTCGGCGTCCGGGGCGAATTTGTCTTCGACAATACCCTCGACGTGTCGCTGAACATCAAAAACGGCACTCGTTACAAAGTCTTTATGGAACTGGTCAAAGGCTTGGACATTGACCTCGGCGAGCAGGCAAGTTTCAAGGTGAACGATGGTTTTATGCAGGTCATCGGCGGTGATTTCCGGCACTACCAGCGGCTTTTCCGGCACTCTATTTTGGCAGGCCGGGCGGCGGCGGCGACCTCGTTTGGGCAGGAAAAAATACTGTATTTACTGGGCGGGACGGACAATTGGCTGCTGCCGCAATTCGATGAAACCATCCCTTTGCCCACCGGCGAAAATTTTGCCTACCGCTCCATTTCGACCAATCTCAGGGGCTTCAAAATGAATGCCCGCAACGGCAATTCCTACGCCCTGGTGAATGCCGAACTGCGCTCGCCGGTGCTGCGCTACCTGTTTCCGAGGACGCAATCGAACTTCGTGCGCAACTTCCAATTAGTTGGCTTTTTCGACGCCGGAACCGCCTGGCAAGGCTTGAATCCATTCAACGAAACCAGCCCGCTGAACACCTGGTACGACCCAATTCGGGGCGACAATGTGGATATCGAGGTTAATTATTTCCGTGACCCGATTGTGTTCGGATATGGCTTGGGAATGCGGACTTTGCTGTTCGGCTATTTCATCCGGCTGGACTATGCGTGGGGCGTGGAGACGCGGGAGACGCAAGACCCGAAGCTGTATTTTTCGATTGGGATGGATTTCTGAACGTCTTCCGAAAAATCGAAAAAGCAGTAGTTTTGTAATTACAAAATAATTACCCATGCAAATTTCAGTCGTGCAAGTAGGCAACTCCAAAGGAATACGGCTACCGAAAGCCATTCTTTCAAAGTATAATATCCAGAATGTAGTCGAGCTGGTTTTGGAAGAAGATTTTATCCTCATCAAACCTGTCCAAATGCCCCGGCAAGGCTGGGACGAAGCATTCAAAACAATGCACGAAAACGGCGATGATGCCTTGCTCATAGCCGACGTTTTTGCAGACGAAAAATTCGAGGAATGAACATCTCACAATACCAAGTTGCCATCGTCAACTTAGACCCAACCATCGGTAGCGAAATAAAAAAGACACGACCCTGCGTCGTTGTTTCGCCGGATGAAATGAACCGGCATCTGAAAACGGTGGTGATTGCGCCGGTTACAAGCACTTCCAAACCTTATCCTACCCGGGTCAAAATCATCCTGAGAGGCAATGAAAATTGGGTAGTGCTTGACCAAATCAGAACCATCGACAAGGCAAGAATTACAGTAACTGTTCAGGACAGGCGTAAGAGTTGAGAAATTTCTACCTTTCCGTCACAT
>CAZHLB010000489.1:0-5481 GCA_964533005.1 uncultured Saprospiraceae bacterium | reverse complement strand
TCTTCGGCTAAAAAAGTGTCAACTACTTTTTTGCTGCCGTGAAACATCCCAAAAATTTTTCTCAAAAACCACCTCTCTCCGAAGGTTCAACAATTATGAAAAGGAGAGATTCACTCAAATTCATCGGTGTAGGTTCCATCTCGATTCCCCTGGTTTGGGAGTCTTGCAAGGCAGATGAAAAAAGCCCGGCGGCTGAACCCGGCACAACGGAAATCCTCGAAGCCGGGCGGCAGGATTTCGAAATCGAACGGGACAAAAAATTGGTCGGCGAGCAGTTTTTCACTGCCGAAGAAATGGCGACCATCACCGTCCTCGCCGACATCATCATTCCGAAGGATGAAAAATCGGGCAGCGCTTCGGATGCTGGGGTGCCTGCCTTCATCGAGTTCATTGTCAAGGACATGCCGCACCACCAGGTGCCGATGCGGGGCGGCTTGCGCTGGCTCGATTTGCAATGCTCGAACCGCTACGGCTCGGCGTTCAAAGATTGCACTCAGCAGCAGCAATTAGAAATTGTGGACGCCATCGCCTATCCTGCGAAAGCCAAGCCTGAAATGCAGCCGGGCGTTGCATTTTTCAACCGGATGCGGGACTTGACGGCGACGGGTTTTTTCACCACGGAAATGGGCATCAATGACTTGGGCTACATGGGCAACCGGCCTGGAAAATGGGAAGGCGTTCCGGCGGATGATGTTGCGAAATATGAATTGGCGGGGGTGGAATAGAAATTTTAGCGAGCGGCTCGCTCCGAGCGAGCCGCTCGCTTTTCAGAAAAAGGACTTAATTTTCGGAAAAAAATCAGCAATGGAAATTCTGACTCAAATACCATTGACCATCGAAGAGCGCCTCGAATACGGGGAAGAAATGCGCATTCCGGCAACCTGGGAGGAGTTTCTGGATGCGCTCGAAGATTGCGAATACCGCATCGAGTACGACGAAAATCAAATCATTTCATTTATGGGATATGCTACGCAAGCTCATGAGACCCTCATGGCAAAAATAGTCCGCCTAATAGGTAACTTACTGAACGAAGACCTTTTCACCGTCTGCGGCAGCAACCTGGCGCTACACATTCCTGGCTTTGTTCGCAGGTATTACAACGCAGATTGTACGGTCATCAAAGGAGAGTCGCAATACGTGACTTTGCGGGGAGATATGCAAGCAGTTGCTAACCCGGTACTGATTGTTGAAGTGCTTTCCATGTCAACCCGTGATTTCGACCTCGGCAGGAAATTCAGAAACTACCGTAGCATTCCTTCTTTGCAACAAGTCCTTTTTATCGAAAGCACGGAAATGCTCGTAGTTAGCCATATCCGCAGCAGTGGCAGCAACCGCTGGATACTGGAAGAATTTTCTAAACCCGGCGACCAGATTCCGATTTTGGGTGAAGGCTCCATCTCCATGAAAGAGCTTTACAAGAAAATCAACGTCTAAAAATCGCCCGCCATCGCAAGAACAAAGCCCACCATTTATTTGTCTTTCCAACCTGTCTCCGACAAAAGCCCCTTGCGCCTACTTTTGCCTTTCACCTTTTTACTTTTTACTTCAAAAATGGAATCACCCGCCAACCAAAAAATGGATTACAAGCTCCTCGGAAGGGTCATCGCCCAGGCGAAACCGTACCGGGGCGTGTTGATTTGGGCTGCCTTTCTGGGCGTCATCCTTGCGCCCATCAGTATTCTTCGACCCTACCTCGTGCAAGTCATGGTGGACAAGCATATTTTCAACCACGACATTCCGGGGCTGACCCGCATGGCGGGGCTGTTCATTGCCGTGCTGCTTTTTGAAAGCGTCTTGCGCTACATTTTCATGTACGCTTCCGGCTGGCTGGGCGGCGTGGTCGTGCGGGATTTACGGGTCAAGGTTTTCAACCACATCGTTTCGCTGCGCATGTCCTATTTCGACCGCACCCCCATTGGCATCAACACCACCCGCACCATCAGCGACATCGAAAACATCAACCAGGTTTTTTCGCAAGGCATCATCACCATCATCGCCGACATGCTGGTAGTGGTTTCCGTACTCGCCGTGATGTTCGCCGTGAGTTGGAAACTGACGCTGGTGACCCTGACGACCATGCCTTTCCTGATTGCCGCCACCTATATTTTCAAGGAAAAAATCAAACTCAGCTTCCAGCAGGTGCGGGCGGAAATTGCCAAAATGAACGCCTTTTTGCAGGAGCGCCTGAGCGGAATGAAAATCGTCCAGATTTTCAACGCCGAGCGGCAGGAGATGGAGAAATTCAAAAAAATCAACCGGGACTACACGCAGGCGAACATTGACTCGGTGCTGGCTTATTCGATTTTTTTTCCGGTGGTGGAGGTGATTTCGGCGGCGTCGCTGGGCTTGATGGTTTGGTGGGGCGCACGGGAAAGCCTCGGCAGCGACGTGAGTTTGGGCGCTCTGGTCGCCTTCCCGCTTTACCTGAACATGATGTTCCGCCCCATCCGAATGCTGGCGGATAAATTCAACACCCTGCAAATGGGCTTGGTCGCTGCCGAGCGGGTCTTCAGTTTGCTGGACAAACAAGACCATATCGCCAACCCCGGCAAGTTGACCCCGGCAAAATTGGAGGGCAAAGTCTCCTTCAAAAACGTCTCGTTTTCCTACAACGCCACCGATTTCGTGCTGAAAAACGTCAGCTTCGACATTCCCGCAGGGCAAACTTTGGCGCTGGTCGGCAGCACCGGCAGCGGCAAAACCAGCATCATCAGCATCCTCAACCGGCTGTATGAAATTCAAAAAGGCAGCATCGAAATTGACGGCGTGAGCATTCGAGACTACGAGCTACATGCCTTGCGCAGCCGCATGGCGGTGGTCTTGCAAGACGTGTTTCTTTTTTCGGGAACGGTGCTGGAAAACATCACCCTACGCAACGACCACGTCACCAGGGAGCAAGTCGTGGAGGCTGCGAAACTCATTGGCGCTCATCGTTTTATCGAAAAACTACCTGGCGGCTACGACTACCAGGTGATGGAGCGGGGCGCAACTTTGAGTATGGGTCAACGGCAGTTGATTTCCTTCGTGCGGGCGCTCGTCTTCGACCCTGACATCCTCATTTTGGACGAAGCTACCTCAAGCATTGACCCGGAAACGGAGGGGGTAATTCAATATGCCATCGAGCAATTGATTGCCCGGCGCACCAGCATCATTATCGCCCACCGACTGAGCACGATTCGCCATGCGGATAAAATTTTGGTGCTGGAAAAAGGCGAGGTCAAGGAATTTGGCAGCCATGAGGAGTTGCTGCAAATCGAAGAGGGGCGATATCGGGAGCTTTACGAGATGCAGTTTTTGCAGGTGGGCGTGGCGTGAAACAAAGTCGCGCTTGAAATTCTACCACCCGTGAAAAATGCTTTGTGCCGAAAAAACCTAATTTTGAAAAAAAACTTCAAGCTGATGGATACCACATTATCAAGCCGAATCACGGTCAATCCAGGAATCAAAGGCGGCAAACCTTGCATTGCCGGGCGGCGCATTTCCGTGCAAGACGTTGCAATCTGGCACGAGCGAATGGGCATGAGCGCCGATGAAATTGCTGCCGAATACGACTTGTCGCTGCCGGAAGTTTATCTGGCGTTGGCTTATTATTTCGACAACCAGGAAGCCATTGACAAGTCCATTCGGGAAGACCAACTGTTCGTGGAACAGTTGAGAAAAAAGACGCCTTCTCCCTTGCGGCAAAAACTAAACGCACTTGAAAATGCCCATCAAGTTCTACACGGATGAGAATGTGGCGAAGGCTATTGTCAAAGGATTGAGGCAGCGAGGAATTGACGTTTTGACATGCCAGGAAGCAGGAATGCTTTCCGCTACCGACGAGGAGCATTTGAAAATTTCCACCTCAGCAGGCAGGGTAATTTTCACCCACGATGCTGATTTTCCAAGACTTCATGCAAAGGGAATCGAACACGCTGGCATTGCTTATTCAGCAAATCAGGAGGACATCGGCGGCATCATTCGCAATCTGAAATTGATTTTCGATGTACTGGAAGTGGAGGACATGGTAAATAAACTGGAATACGTGTGACTCATTGGTGTCTGAAAAAAATGACAACTCTTGGCTGTCCCCTCCCAACCACCGCCGCTTTTCCGCCGTCCATGCAGGTAGAAATTTCACCAAACTATTCTCCCAAATGAAAAAAAATCTATTCATCATCACCTTAGTTTTCCTCGGTTGGACCGGCGTTGGGCTTTCCCAAGACATTCCTTTTCCTCAGAACAATGCCATTTGGAAAGAAGAGCATATCACCATCGCCGGTCCTCTTTTCAAACATTTTGCCCTCTGCGGCGACACCGTCATAGGCGGGAACACGTACTCGCAAGTCCTTGAATTGCAAGTCGATGCGAGCGGTCAAGTCACCGGACAAATCTACCGGGGCGGCATCCGCTCGGAAGATGGCGTGGTCAGCTTCCTGCCTGACTATAATTTTCCCGAACACATCCTGTTCGATTTCGACCTCGAAGAGGGCGACGTCATCAACTTGTACCCTTGGTACTCCAACTTCACCGTCGCCCGGACGGTGGACAGCGTGAAAACTCAAATGATTGCCGGGCAAATGCGCAGGGTTATTTATTTCCATCCCGGCTACAACGGCGCTCCTGTCGAGCGGTGGATGGAAGGCATCGGCAGCAGCTATGGCTTGCTCGGCAGGTCATTCGACCCGGGCGGGGACATTGGCTTTAACTTGCTCTGTTTCAAGCATGAAGACACGCTTTTCAACCTGTCCACGATTGCTTGCGAGATGCCGGAGTTGGAAAATTGCGGTACGCTCAACGACACGGACGAACCGGTGGCGCAGGTGGGTTTTGAGGTTTATCCCAATCCAAGTACAGGCGATTTTTTCGTGAAAATGGCAGGCGAAAGAGCAGGCGAGCCGTGGTGGTTGAAAATTTTTGCGGCGGATGGCAGGCTGAAAATGGAGGTGCTGACCAATGACTTGGAGGTAAAAATTCCTGGAAAGGAACTTGAGCCAGGCGTTTATTTCGGTAGCGTCGAAGGGTTTGGAACTTTCAAAATCATCATAATCGAATAGCCCTGGAGAGAGGTGATTGAGAAAAATTTTGAAAAAATTTTTCTCAATCACCTCTCTCCGAAGCACTTACGGTATTGTCCGAAGCACCGTATACCGCAGCAACAACTCCACCATCAAAATCACCACCGCAATCCACACGAAGCGGTAATATTCTTCGCTGTACCGCTTGATGCTCGTCACCTCCACCTCCGATTTTTCCAACTGGTCAATCTCGTCGTAAATCTGTTCCAGGCTTCGGGCGTTGGTCGCCCGGAAATACTTGCCGCCAGTCATTTCAGCGATTTGCGTCAGCAGCGCCTCATCAATTTCCACCCTTGTCAAGCCGAAAATATACTTGCCGTCGCTGCGGCGGCTGATGGGTGAAAGCGCTTCGCCTTCCGTGCCGACGCCAATGGTATAAACCTTCATTTTGAACTCCTGCGCAATCTCGGCGGCGGTCAGGGGC
>CAZHLB010000488.1:2822-5486 GCA_964533005.1 uncultured Saprospiraceae bacterium | reverse complement strand
TTTGCTGATTCTCAAAAAACTATGTGAACTCATGTGACTATGTGTTGAAAAAAAAAGTGTGTTCGTGAAACATCCCAAAATTTTAAAATTTTCCCCAAAAACCACCGCTCTCCGAAGATTTTCAAATTCGAATGTTGAGGGTCTTCCAGGTCTCCCTGAGCAATTCGAGGAGTTGCAAAAAATCCACCCGCAGCTTGTTCTCGGCGTGCATCCTGTCCTCGAATTTGAGGATGCCCGCCAGGTTGCTTTCCCGGATGGATTTGTACTGCCCGCTCAGGCTTATCACGCTGAACATCAACTCTTTGCCTGCGCCGCCGACGCCTCGCAGCACCTCCCGCAGCTTGTTCAGGATGCGCTCGAAATCGTTGTC
Source organism: uncultured Saprospiraceae bacterium (assembly GCA_964533005.1). Taxonomy (GTDB): domain Bacteria; phylum Bacteroidota; class Bacteroidia; order Chitinophagales; family Saprospiraceae; genus UBA6168. The sequence continues at coordinate 5,116 of CAZHLB010000488.1, read as the reverse complement.
CATCAGCCATTCTTCCAAGTCGGCGATGAAGGCGGACAGGGCGTCGCTGTCGGAGGCGGAATTGCCAACGACGGGTGGCGGCTCTTTGACCAAGCCGGCCGCTTGGCAACGAGCAAAAAGCTCGTCTATAAAGTCTGGGATGTCGGAATTGACCAGGCGGATATTGTACTGTTCCATGCAACTTTCCTCATCGTCGGGTAGGCGTTGGGAGTTGGCGGCGAGTTTGGTTTTTTCCCTTTGCAGGTGGTGCTGGCGCAGGATGCGCATGAAAAGATTGAGGTACCACTGTTCGAATGGCATGCCCAAAAACAGAAAATATTGGGCATCTAAAATGTTGTCTTTCAGGAGGGTGGACATGCTTTTGCCGGTGAAAACGCTTTCGAGGTAGTCGTAAAAATCATCGTGGGTGAGTACCAGCGAGTTGCGGTTGTTCAGGTCGCCGAGCATGTTATAGACGACCGGCAGGTCGGCGGTGGGAGCTTCGTTGCTACGGTCGGGTTCCTTGCGCACGTAAGCGCCGGGGCGATGTGGCAGGCGCTGCCGCTCGAAGGCGGTGCGCAGGTGGTCGTCGGGCGTCATCGAAACAAAGAGGTGAAACTGGATGCGGGCAATTTTTTCGAGCATTGCCCGGACGGCATGGTTTGCTTCCTGGCGGTAAAATTCCCGCACGGCTTCGCAAGCTGCGCCGTCGGCGCTGCCGTCTCGCAGGTGAAACCAGCCGGTGTCATAGACCCGGATTCTGAGTTCGTGCTGCTGCTGGCGCAGCCAGTCGGCAAGTCGTTGAGACTGCGACAGTTTTTCCGCCTGCGGCGAAAAGACTTCGGAGCCGATGAAAATCACACATTGCTGATTGCGGATGCCGCCGAGGATGGCTTTCCAATCCCGGTCGGAAAGGAAGGCGGACTGGTGGGTTTGAGCGCCGGTCGAGGTCATGGTTGCGTTTGTTTTTTACAGGTGGATGAGATGCCCAAAAATAGGATTAAAAGTTTACCGGCAGCCGCTCTCGCTTGATTGCCTTCTCCATCAACCCCGGAAACAGGTCTGGCGTGCAAGCAAAAGCAGGCACTTCCATCGCCGCCAATTTCGCCGCCACCGAGCGGTCGTAAGCGCCAGCGCCCTTGTCGTCGAGCGCCAGCAGGCAGATAAAATGCACCCCGGCGGCTTTCAGCGCCGCCGTTTTTTTTAGCATTTCCGCTTCCTTTCCACCTTCAAAAAGGTCGCTGATTAAAATCAAAATCGTGTCCGCAGGCTGGCGCACGAGCGTTTGGGCGTAGCCCAAAGCCTTGTTGATGTCGGTGCCGCCGCCGAGTTGGACGCCAAAAAGCAAATCCACCGGGTCATGCAGGTTTTCCGTCAGGTCGGCAACTGCCGTGTCGAAGGCGACGAAATGAGTTTTCACCGAGCGCAGCGAAGCGAGGATAGCTCCGAAAATGCTCGAATAAACCACCGAGCCAGCCATCGAGCCACTCTGGTCAACCAGCAAAATGATGTGCCGAAGCGCCTGCCCTTTTCTGCCGTGCCCGATGAGGTGTTCGGGGATGATGGTCTTCAATTCTTCCTGGTAATTTTTCAAGTTGGCACGGATGGTTCGCAGCCAGTCAATCTCGTTGAACTTGGGTCGGCGGTTGCGCACGGCTCGGTTCAAAGCGCCTTCGATGGCTTGGCGCAAGGGATTTCGCAGGCGCTTTTCGAGGTCTTCCACCACTTTTTTCACGACCATTTTGGCGGTCTCACGGGTCTTGGCGGGCATGACTTTGTTCAGCGAAATCAAGGTCGCCACGAGGCTCACGTCTGGCACGACCGATTGCAAAAGCTCCGGTTCGAGCAGCATTTTTTGCAGGTTGAGCCTTTCGAGCGCATCCTTTTGCATGACCTGCACGACGGAGGTGGGAAAATACTGCCGGATGTCGCCGAGCCAGCGGTTGACGTTGGGCGAGGAAGCGCCCAAGCCGCCTTGCCGCTCGCTGTCGTAGAGGGCTTCGAGGACGCCGTCCATTCCTGCGGCTTCGCCTTCCAAACCGATTTCACCGGCGGGGTCGGCGGGGGAGCCGAGGATGAGGCGCCATTTTTTGAGTCGTTCCATTGGGTAATAAAAAGCTGACACCTCGGAAATGCTTGAAATCGCTGAAAAAAATTTCTGAAAGAAATTTTTTCAGCGATTTCAGGTATTTTCGAGGTGTCAGCGATGCCGCCATCTATCCAGCAAAATCAGCAAACCATCGCTGATTGCGTTCAACTCCCTTCGGTAATCTTCCTGCGGCAAAGTGCCTTTGTGTTTGTCTTCTTCCAATTTG
>CAZHLB010000488.1:0-2812 GCA_964533005.1 uncultured Saprospiraceae bacterium | reverse complement strand
CCGCCCGCTGAAATGCACCGCATCGTTTCGCACCTCCTCCACGCCCAGCACCACCTCGACCGCACCCGCTAAATCTCCATTTTCAATTGCCGCCAGCACTGCCTGCGCATGGTGCGACAGCGTGTCGAACACCCCTTCGAGCAATTGACGAACGGACACGAGGTTTAATTCTCCGTCTTTTAGGCAATAGGCAGGAGCGTTTGAGCGACCCAGGATTTCCAAATCTTTCACCTTGAAGAGGTACGGCTGGTCACTGCCTACGCACCGTTGGCAATTGCAGGGAATTATTCCTTCCAACTTCAAGCCCCGGAACCAATCATGCACTGCCTTCAACTCGTCCCGAATGTCGAGCAGGCGGCGCTTGCGGTCGGTTCCATACAGACGGATGTTGACGGCATGCTCCGCCTGGCTTTCCGTCACCTCGGCAAGAGTGTCACCCCATTGCAGCGTGACACCACTGCGCCACACATAGTCGCCCTTCACATGGCTGCCCATACGGGCGATGAAGCGGGTGAGAATGCCCTTCGGCATGAAAGCGTACTCGTAGCGGTAGCGCAACAGTTCGGTTTTCGGAAAAGCGGGGTCTTCCCGGCGTTCAACAGGCAGCATTTGCGGGGCGACGTACTCATCCGTACCTGGCGAGCGGTAGCAGAGCTCAAACTCCTCCATCAGTTCCCGCAATTGCAGCAGCTTGCCCTGGTACTTGCCGCCGTACTTGGGCTGATCCAGCACGGCTTTCAGGTCTGCTTTGGTAAAGCGCCCTTGTTTGCCGTTCATCGTTTGGTCGTCGAGCAAGCCATAGACGGCATCGAGGCACCAATTGTGGTCGAGTATGACGATGTCTTCCAATCCTTCCAGTTCCGGGTAGAAAAGCAGGATGCCGAGATTGTGCAGCGTTTTGCACACCACTTTGGCGTCTTCCTCGCGCTGCACCTCGTGCTGAACGCAGATTTCGCGGAAGCGGTCGAAGCTGATGTATTGCTTCGACTCTTCTGCTTTGAGGGCGTTTCGCACTCGCACCCAGTTGGCGGGTAGGGATTTGCCCATGACTTCGAGTACGCTGAAATTTCGCTCGATGGCGTTGCGCATCAGCCGCAGCCGGTCGAGGTTCGGGTCGGCAAAATCCACGTCCACCGGTGTTTCGATGAGCTGGGGAAACAGCTTGAACAGGTCGTCGTCCAGCGAAATCTGCCGCCGGGCTTTCTTTTTTTCATTAAAAACCATCAGGATAGGACTGTTCCCACCTGCCCGCAAGGAGATGACGTTGAGCCAATAATAAAAATCGGTGTCGTGCTTGCGATTGTCGTTGAGCAGCAGGTAGAGCGTGTCGGGCGAGAGGAAAAACTGGTGGGTGTCCTTATAGATTTCCTGCCCACCGAAGTCCCAGACGTGTGCCGTCACGGGCTGCCAGTTGCCTTTCATTTCGGCGTCGAATGTCCATTGCCAAACTTCAATGCCTTCGGTACGGACATTTTTGTCGGGCACGGGGTGGTTTTCATTTTTCAGCTTGTTGACGAGGGTCGTCTTGCCCGCTTCGCCTGCGCCTACAATGACGATTTTGGCTTCCCATAGGCGGGTGCTTTTCTGGGTTTTGGATGTTTGAAACCAGAGGCGGGTGGCTTCAATGCCTTGGGCGAGGACTTCGAGGGGCGGGGATTGGATGGGATTGCCTGCGAGATAAATGGTGTTTTTCGAGTGTGCGGTATCCTTTACGTTAATGTTGCTAATGTTTTCAAAATCAAACAGCCATTCTGGTAAGGTGTTAAGTTGATTGTTTCTCAAATCCAGTACTTGCAGGCTATTCAATTCTCGTAACTCTTCCGGCAAAGCATTCAGATGATTACCGTTCAGATACAGCCATTTCAAATTTTTTAATTCACACATCCATTCCGGAAGTTCATTCAATTGGTTATATCTCAAATCCAACTCCTGTAGATTTTCCAATTCTGGCAACCATATAGGCAATTTGTTAAGTTGGTTACCGCTCAATTGAAGAACTTCCAAATTTTCCAATTCACTCATCCATTCCGGAAGTGCATCTAAAAGGTTATTTTCCAAAAGCAGTACTTGTAGGCTTTTCAATTCCTGTAACCAATCTGGCAAAAAGCTTAGTGAGTTGTTTCCCAAAAACAACATCTGAAGGTTTTTCAATTGTCCAACTTCTTCCGGTACGCTTGAAAGTCCTAAGCTGGATAGGTCTAATTCCTTGCCTTTTGAAGTCAGCAATGCAAAGTTCACTTTCAAAAGCGGCAAATTGGACAGGTCTAATTTTAAAGGCAACTCGCCTTTTGCGTCCTGGATGCGTTTCAGCATTTCTATATAGTAGGCATCCGTTTCCTCTATGCCTTTTGAAAACAACCTGCCTTTTGCCTCTTGGATGAGTTTCAGCTCTTCTATATAGTACGCATCCATAACGACAGCGGATGGTTTGATATCTTCCAGCATATTGGTAAACATCAACCTGGACATATCTAATTGCCTTTCTTTTTTTGTTTTTCTGTTTGAAAAAAATCCGTCTTTGGGGAGATGGATGGGCCTAAACTCTTTTCGATAGTCTTTATTTTTACTCATAACGAGGGCTGTTTTGAAAAAGAATGGAAGTGGTTTGAAAGGGTATTTGAGAGAAGCGAAGATGGGCGAAAATTTTGGGATGATAAATCTTTGCCGAAGGCTGACGCAGCACCTAAATCCAGCACGAACTGCAAACTCATTTACCGCCAACCCACCCGATTTTTACATTTGCCCCCTTCACTTCTCACTTCAAACCATGATTAAATCCGACATCCTCGTCCTCGGCTCCGGCATCGCCGGG
>CAZHLB010000487.1:0-5498 GCA_964533005.1 uncultured Saprospiraceae bacterium | reverse complement strand
GAACAAGGCATCGAACAAGGCATCGAAGAAGGCGAGTTGAAAAAAGCCGTTTTCGGCATTCGCAACATGACCAAAAAAGGCTTCGAGGTCAACATCATCGCCGAACTGCTCGGAACAACCGAAGCCTTTGTTCACGACATTCGCCGGCAGATGCAAAAAGAGCCGCAAATTTTGGCGTCGCTGAAAAAGCCCAATGCCCCGGTGAAGTCTATCGCCAAAAGATTGGGCGTCTCTCACTTGCTGGTGCAGGTGCTAAAAGACGAGTTTGAGAAATAGCATTTCTCTGAAAATAAAAAGCCCCGTTCCTGCAAGTTGAGCAGGAACGGGGCTTTTTTTTTCATGCCACCGCCTTGCGATGTCTCACTTCGCTCGGCGTCAACCCATACAATTCCACGAAAAGCCGGGAGAAATAATTCGGGTCTTTGTAGCCGCACTGGTAGGCAATTTCCGAAATGTTGGAAGTCGAAGTTTCAATCAACTCTTTCGCTTTTTGCAGGCGGACGTAGTTGATAAACTGGCTGGTGGACATGCCGGTGAGCGCCGTGAGCTTGCGCCACAATTGCGTCTTGCCCATTGCCATTGTCTTTTGCAATTCGGGGCTGTGAAATTCCTCATCGGAGAGGTTGTCGAGCACGGCTTTTCGTGCCTGATGGATGAATTGGTCTTCGACCTGGGCGCTGTCTTCCTCCGCCGGTTGATTGATGAGACGGGTGAAATATTGCTGCCAGCGGGCGCTCTGCTCCTTTAGATTTTTCAAAATCGCAAACAACTCCTCCTCCTCGAATGGCTTGCCTAAGTAGGCATCTGCTCCTTTTTTCAAGCCATGAATCCGGTCCTGCACATTCGATTTGGCAGTCAGCATGACGATTGGAATGTGGCTGGTGCGCTGGTCGTTTTTCAAGGATTCGAGCACCTCGAAACCATCCTTGCCGGGCATCATCACGTCGCTGAGAATGATGTCGGGCACTTGCTCGAATGCCAGCGCCTCGCCTTCGATTCCGTCGGTGCCAACGAGCAAATTGAAACTGTCTTCGAGCAGGCTGGTCAGGTAGCGCACGATGTCGGGATTGTCTTCGATGATGAGCAGCAAGGGCTTGTTTTCGAGGTGAATCGGGGCGCTGAGGGTGGGTGAAAAATAGTCCTCGGCAGGCGCAGGTTCGAGTTCGAGGATGCCGGAAGTTGCCTGCGTGAGCAGTTCTTCACTCACCTCCGCCGAGCGGGAGACGGGCAGCACGACGGTGAATTTTGTGCCTTTTCCCAATTTGCTCGACGCCGTGATGCTGCCGTCCATCAACTGCACCAATTCCTTTGTCAGCGACAGCCCGATGCCAGTGCCCGCTATTTTCAAGGTGTTTTCGGCGCTTCGGTCGGAGTTGTCAGCTTGATAATAACGGTCGAAAATCTTCGGCAAATCGGCGGCGGAAATGCCTTTGCCCGTGTCTTTCACAATCAAAATAAACCGCTCGCCGTCGCCGCTGCCCTCCTTTTTCACGGTGGCGATGACGCTGCCGCCTTCCGGCGTAAACTTGATGGCGTTGCTCATCAGGTTGGTCAGCACCTGCCGCAGTTTTTCTCCATCGAAATCCATTTGAAAAGACTTCACTTCCGTCGGAAAACGCAGGCGGATGTTTTTGGAAGCCGCCAGCGAGCTGAACGATTCGACCAGGTAGCGCAGGTATTTCACGATGTCGCCCTGCTTCATTTCGAGTTGCATTCTGCCCGATTCTAACTTGGACAAATCGAGGATTTGGTTGACTAAATTGAGCAGGTTGCTGCCATTGCGTTTTATCAAATTCAGGGCTTCGAGCGACTTGCCGTCGTTCTGCGGCAACGTTCTTTTCAGCGTTTCCGCCATGCCCTGGATGACGGTGAGCGGGGTGCGAAATTCGTGGGTGATGTTGGCGTAGAGTTTCGTTTTCAGGTCGTCGAGGTCTTTCAGGCGTTGGGCTTCCCGCTCCTCCCGCAGCAGCGACCTCATGCGGTACGCCAAGCCGAGCGAGAACACGGTGACGGCGCCGATGATGGAAATCTGGCAAGCCATTCGGTTGAAGCTGCCGCTGCCGAAGAATGAAATCGAGTTTCCAAAAATGCCCAAAATCAACAGCAAGGTGGCGGGTCCCAGAAAAATCGCCCGCTTCCTATCCTTCGATTTATAGAGCGGAACGAGGAAAACCAGCACCATTAAATAATACAGCAACACGAAGCCAAAAGCCATCCGGTCGGCGATGGTTTCCTGAAAAGTGAAGTGGAAAAACGGCAACGTGACGAGCAAAAGAAAGCCCCAACGCACACGGGTCATGTATTGATAAATCTTGTCCCACCGGGGTAGCAGGCTCCCCAAATTCATGTACGTTCGGATGAATTGAATGTACGCCACGTCCTCGACCGCCCCGGCAACGTAAACCGAATACATCCTGCTTTTTGGAAACGAACTGATGATGGGCGCATCCCTCAAAATGCCAAATATGTCGAGCAGAAAAACGGAAGTCCCGGTGAGAAAAATGGAATAATACAGGTAGGTGCGGTCTCTGACGCCGAAGAACAACATGGCGTAAAACACAATCATGGTGAACATGAAGCCGAAGAAAAACCAGTCCCGGTAACGGATTGCGATTTGCTCCTGGCTTTTCATCCGGTCTTCCCTCGCCAAACGGAGATTGAAATTTGGATAGTGCCCGTTGATTTTTTGCAAGCGGATAAAAACGGTGACCGGTTCGCTATCGGTGAGCGAGAAAAGGATGCGTTCGTTGAGGTTGTCGAGTTTCGTCCTTTTTTCCTCGGCGGGCACTAATTCGCCCGTCTTTTGATAGTCCTTGACCTTGCCGTCCCTGCCGACCATCCAGCAATCCACGTAACTGCCTTCGCCAATGTTCAGTACCCAATCGGTGAGAATGGAAGGGTCTTTCAGCCCATTTTGAAGGTCGAACTTGCCCCAATAAATGCCTTTTTTGTCTCGCATTTTTACCGAATCGGCAGGTTGAAACTGCGCTTGCGCAGCGCCGGACAGCAGGCTTTCCAGCGTAGCGGTTTTCGATTCGTCCTTCCAAATCAGCAGGTAATTGTTCAAGTCGTAGGTCGGGCGCAGGTCGGAGATGACAAACAGTGGCTCTTGCGCTGGCAAGAGGTAAGTTTGCAGCAGGCAAAAAGCAAGGGAAAGAAGTATCGCAGGCAGCCGCATGGGTGAGTTTATGGCGTGAATTTACGTGCAGGTTTTGGGATATTCAGGAGAGGCGAGAATAGATGGGAGTTCCCAACTCAACTTTCGACAATATTTGCCCCGGCTAAACATGCTGCGAGAAGCAGGAAACAAATTATTTCAATGCGCATCATCGGTTCCATCCCTCATCCCACCCTCAAAATCACTGTCTTCAAAATGGACAATCGCCTGAGCATCAAGTTCGAGGCGGGCATGTACGAGCAGACTTACAAGTTTCGGGAAAGCACCGACCTGCAAGATTTTGCAGGTGCGCAACGGCTGGTGGACGAGCCGTTCCTGCGCTTCGTGCTCGAAGAATTCGAGCGGATGCACCGGGCAAAAAATGAAGCGGTAAACAGATTTTTGCCGCAGGCGCAGGCTGAATTTGAGGAGATAATTTGATGTTTAAATCATGGTGATTTTGAAAATCACCATGATTTAGCCATCACCTTCGACCGGATGAACGCCTGCACCACTTCCAATCCCAGCGAAAAATCCCGGTTGTTGTTTATCACCAAATCCGCCTCATCCATGTACGGCTGAATGTACCGCTCGAACGACGGCAACACGTGATGCTCGTAACGGTACAGCACATCCTCGATGGGATAATTTCTTTCCACCTGGTCACGGCGGATGCGGCGGATAACTTTCAGGTTTTCCTTGGCGTGCAGGAAGACCTTCATGTCGAGCAGGCGGCGCATTTTTTTGAAGTGAAAAACGAAAATGCCTTCCACCAAAATCACTGGTGCGGGCTTGAAAGTCAGCATTTTAGGATTCGCCTCGCTGTTGTTAAAAGTGTATTCCTGGCGGCAAACGGTCTCGCCTTCCAGTAGCCTTTTTACGTCGGTAACGAAGCCTTTTTTATCAATCGAGCGGGGCAGGTCGAAGTTTTTGATGCCTAAATCATCCTGTTCTTGCTCCTCACGAGGGCGGTAATAATCGTCCTGGGAAACGATGCAAAGCTCGTCTTCCGAAAAAGCCTGCCGCAACGCCCGGATGAAGGACGTTTTTCCAGAGCCGCTGCCGCCAGTTATGCCGATGATAAATGGTTTCATTTTGCTGGAAAGGTGACACCTCGAAAAAGCCTCCTGGCAGGAAGAAAAAAATGAAATTTTTTGGGATGTTTCATTTCCCGGTTGACAGACTTTCCAAGTCTTGGAGACTTGGAAAGTCTTGGAGGCAGCCTGGGGACAGACTTTCCAGGTCTCCAAGACCTGGAAAGTCTTGCCGAAAGTGTAAACTACTTTTTGGCTTCCATGAAACATCCCAATTTTTTCTTCTTGCCGGGAGGCTTTTTCGAGGTGTCACCTTTAGGCTCGACATTCAAAAAAGTGAGCGGCGGCAAAGGTATTCAGGCAAGCCAAACTCCCCAGGCGGAAAAAACGGCTACTTTTGGCGGCATGAAAAACGCCTTGATTTTCCTGATTTTGCTCACCTTCCAGCCCATTTTCGGGCAGCAAATTTGCCACGATGCCCGCTCGGCGGCAATGGGAAATGCCTCGGCGACGACCAGCCAATTGTCTTCCCTTTTTGGCAATCAAGCCGGGCTGACCGACCTTAAAAATTTCGGCGCAATGGCGGCGGCAGAGCAGCGGTTTTTGCTTTCGGAATTGAATACCCTCGCCGCCGGATTCGCCCTTCCCACCTCCTCCGGCACGTTTGGATTGACTTTTCAAACCTTCGGTTTCGATGAATTTCGGCAGCAAAAACTGGGGCTTGCCTACGCCCGGCGGCTTTGGAAAGCCTTGTCATTGGGTGCTCAATTCGATTATTTTCAGACAAAAATTCCTGAATATGGGAGCCATGGTGCGCTGACTTTCGAGCTAGGAATCCAGGCAAAAATCTCGGACGAGCTGTTGTTAGGCGTTCATTTTTTCAATCCGGCGCAGGCTGAATTGGTTGAAAATGAGCGGCTTGCCTCGGTTTTCAATTTTGGCTTGCGCTATTTTCCTTCCGAAAAAGCCAACCTCGTTTTGGAACTGGAAAAGCACCTGGATTTCCCGGTGCGGCTGAAAGGCGGCGTCGAATACCAAGCAGCAAAACCGCTCTGGCTGCGGGCAGGCTTCGGCACGAACCCGGCGACTTTTCATTTCGGCGTTGGCTTGGCGCTGAAATCGAATTTGAAAATGGATGCGGCGAGTAGTTTTCATCAGGTGCTTGGGTTAACGCCTTCATTTTCAGCGCAGTGGGAAAAAATGGATGATGGGAAAAGATGAGGTTCTTGTAGGTTTTGGGTGAAGCCTTGGTGTCGCCAAACAACCAATTTTGGGGGGGGGGCCCCCCCCACAAAGGGGGTTTGGGG
>CAZHLB010000486.1:0-5504 GCA_964533005.1 uncultured Saprospiraceae bacterium | reverse complement strand
TTTGAAAAGACTTTGCAAGAAGTTATCGGCATGATGAAAGAAGACGAGGCGAGTGGTCACAACATGGATTTGGAGTTTGCCAACGTCTATTCCGAACTGGCTGGCGACCCAAAAAAGGCGCTCGAATATGCGCTGAAAGTGTACCAAAAGCGCCCGGAAAACATTGACGTGAACGGCGTCTTGGCAGAATTGTACGCCCAAACAGGCGATGCAGCAAAGGCAAAAATGCACCTGGAAAAAGCCTTGCGCACCGGGTCGAAGAAGCCGGAATGGCTGGCTTTGAAGTAGAAAAATGCCTTTGGAGAGGGCTGTTTTGGAGAAAAATTTTTTCAAAATTTTTCTCCAAAAACAGCCCTCTCCACATGCTTTTGCCTGGAAAATTAAACGGGTGCAACAAGAGGGGACGGGCTGAAGGGCTTCGTTTCCTCTTGACTTTTTTTAGCGTGTGCAGTTTGGCAAAAAGTAAAGCCTGGCAATTACATTTGCTCGAAACAAAGAACAACCGATTGCCATGATTAGACACATTGACCCATTGCTGCTCGCTTTTTTTCGCAGAGAAACCTCCTTTCCTGAAACATTCCCGGCTCGCCGCAAGCTTCCCGGCTGGGACGTTCCAAGCTGGGGCGACGGCGAAAATGAACCTTTCCGCAAGCCACCTTCCAAGCGTCCTTTCCTGAAAATTCTTGCCGGAATTGCTGCATTGGTGCTTTTGGCGCTGGTGTTGAAACCGTTTGTTGAACGGGATGAAAGTGGCGGGTATCGCCTTGCGCCTTGGCGGCAGAAGAAGCTGGAAAAGAAATTGAAGGATTTACAAGAAGCAGAACAGTATGTTTTGAAGGCTGCCCAAACTGGCTGGTACCCTTGCCATAGCTGCACTGACACAATTTTCATTTTTCTAAGGAAGGGAGAAGTTTGGAAGTATGGCTTTACAACAAAAGGAGAAAAAGGGCGCTACCGTAATAAATTAAAAGGTCTCCGACTTGAATATGAAATCCAGTTTGAGGGAGGCATCGAGGCTTGTTTATTGGAGGAACAGCGAAAAATCTTTGCTTATGCGCTGCTTCCAGAAAATCAATCCCGAAAAATTCCACTTATACGACCGCCTGGAAATAAAAAAGACTGGTAATTTTAGGACATGAAAAATATGCCGCCTATCCATATCACAAAGATTACCTGGCATGAGGTCAGCTTTAAAATTGAAGCACTGCCTTTCCATCAGGAGCTCAACCGCCACCTCTGTCTTGCTGATTACGGGACTGGGGTCAGCGATTTGTTTTTTGCTTTCATAGCAGTCAGACCCACCAATACCATTCATGAAAATGAGGCTCGGTACATCGCCAAAAAAAGAATGGTTGAAATGTATCGGAAGCTTGACTACGACCAAGTCTTCAACAGCGACGAAGACGAAGTCCGTGAAATGATGGCAGAGCTTTTCGTCAACTCCATCAACCTCTGGCGCAAATGGCGCATCCCCGATTTCGACGTGGACAGGTTTCAGGCTGATGTGCGCAGGCTTTTCGCTCGCAAGGGGTGGTTGAAAGTAGCAATGGAGCAGGTGGCATGAAAATGCCTGACCAGCCAAATTCAATCTGTACATTTTTAGAAACTAAAAGCACATGGCAACGGCAGAATTGAAAAATGACCTCATCCGCTATGTCCTTGCAACAGAGGATAAAAGCGTTCTTCTCCAAGTCAAATCCTTCTTTTCCAAGATTTTTGAAGACGAGGAAGATTGGTGGGATACCATTTCCGAAAGAGAAAAAATGTTGATAAACAGGGGATTGCAACAATTGGACAGGGGCGAGCGCATCCCGCATCATGTCGTCCGGCAAGAGACAAACCGAATTTTGACAACCGCATGAATCACCCTTTCTAAAAAGCCGGATTTTCTACTTTTACCCCAATCCCGAATTCCTCGCCATTCACCAACTCCATTTTCAACATGAAAACGCTGTACGCCCTCCTCACCGGCATCTGCCGCTACCATCCGCAAAGCAAAAACGTCCCGCCGCTCAAGGGCTGCGAAAACGACGTCAACGCCTGGAAAGCTTTCCTCGAAAAAAACTACGGAACAGCTTATCGCCTGGAAATCAAGACCTTACTCAACGACCAAGCCACCTGGCAAAACGTCGTCGAGCATCTCGGCGACAAGCACCTGGGCAAGGCGGGCAAGGACGACGTCGCCCTTTTTTACTATTCCGGTCACGGCAGCAGGCAACGGTCGGCGGCGGAATTTTTGCCCTTTTTTCCGGATGGATGGGACGAAACGCTCGTGCTGCACGACAGCCGGGTGCCCGGTGGCAAAGACTTGGCTGACAAAGAGTTAGCCGTCCTTTTGCACCAACTTGGGCAGAAAACCCAAAACCTCGTCGTGCTGCTCGATTGCTGCCATTCCGGCTCCGGCACGAGGGCGGCGGAAGCTGAAATTGCCGCCAAAAGGCAGTCGCCCGACAGCACCACGCCTCGTGATTTCAACAGTTATCTGTTCGGCTGGTACGCCCGCAATTTTCCGGGCGGGCAAAACATTTCGCTGCCCTCCAGCCGCCATATTTTGTTAGCCGCCTGCGACCGAAAAGAGGTGGCTTACGAATTGAAAAACGACCAGGGGCTTTTCAGCTACAGCTTGATTGGCGACCTCGAAAAAAATGGCGTCAACGTGAGTTACGCCCAGCTTTTCACCCGCTGCCGCCATGCGATGATGAAGGTTTTCAAAAACCAGCATCCGCAGTTCGAGGCGGTCAATTATTTCAATGCCCACGAGTTGTTTTTGTCGCCCGGCGGCGCTGCAAAGCCTTCGTTCATAGCGGGTTACAACAAGGAGAAAAGCATTTGGGAAGTCAATTGCGGCGCCCTGCAAGGCTTGCCTACCGAGCCGGACAAGCAGGCGAAATTTGCCATTTACGAAAAAGGCGAAAAGAAAGGACACGCCACCGCCGTGCGCACGAGGCTTCAAAAATGCGAGGTGCAACTCGACTTCACCCCGTCCATGTTGACGCAATACCAGGCGGAATTAATCAGTCTGCCTGCGGCAAAAATGCCGGTGAAATTGGTTCGCTTGGGCGGCGGCGACAGTACCGCAAGCAGCGCCAAACCTGCCGCAATTCCTGTCGCAAGTGGTCGAGGCGTCACCCGGTCGGCTGGGCTGGTACAGCCAATTTCGAGCACCCGGTCAGCCCCGGCGACCCGCTCCGGCGGCGCAACCGGGAGTCAAAATCCGGCGGCGCAACTTTTCAAAGTGCCTGACTATCAGCCCGTTCATTTTGAATTGATTGAAGACAATATCAAGGCAGACTACGTTTTGGAGCTTTCGCCCAACAAAATCCGTCTCCTCCACCAACCGGATAAGTTAGGAAGTAACTTGAAGTTACCTCCTAACTTGACGCTGCGAACCATCGAAGGCGACCTCGAAGACCTCTGCTGGAAAGACGCTTTCGACTTCCTCGAACACGTCGCCCGTTGGGAAAAAAGCAAGGCGCTCGACAACCGAAACAGCCGTTTCGACCGTAGCAAAGTGCGCTTGGTTTTGACCGACAAAGACACCGGAAAGGATTTTTCCACCACCGACAAACCCACCGAGGAAGTCGAATTGCCGATGAAAAAGCAAAACGGCGAGCACGAAAAAAAGCCCTTCCGCTTCACCGTCGAAAACGGTTCGCAGCGGGAATTGGAGTGCGGGCTGTTCTATTTTGCCGACGATTTTGCCGTCCATTCGCTCAATACCGACAGGCTACCTGCCGGGAGCAAAGCAGTCTTTTTCGAAGATTTTTTCGAGCTGACCGACGGCAAAACGGCATCTCAGGAAGAAATCAAACTCATCGTCAGCACCGAGCCGCTCGACAGTTTCCTGCTGGCAATGGAAGGTCTAAAAGTCGGAGAATCAGTGAGTTATTGGCGAAGCAAAAGCACACGTGGCGGTCTCGATTTGCGCCCCGGCGCAAAAGACCAGGCTTACAATGCGGCGACGGCGGAGGATTGGTTCGCTGTTTCGATGACCGTGAATTTGAAAGGAGCAGCTTGAAAAAACAGTCAGAGGGAGATGTGTTTTGGAATGAAAAATTTTTCATTTCAAAACACATCTCCCTCTCTTTCAATGAAATATGGCAGTCAATCAATCCTATCTCAACTACGTCATCGGGCAGCTTTCCGAAGTGCCCGATTTCACCTGGAAAAAGATGTTCGGCGGCGTCGGCTTCTTCCGTGGCGACGCCATGTGGGGAGCAATCATGAGCGACGGCGACACCTTCCGCCTGAAAGTGGATGCCACCAACCAAGCCGTTTTTGAAGCGGCAGGCAGCTCGCCGTTTGCCATGGAAATGAAAGGAAAACAAATGTCCATGCCCTACTGGACAGTGCCGGAACACGTCGTCGCCGACCCAACGAAACTATCCGAGTGGGTAGAAGTCGCCGCCCAAGTCGCCGAGCGAAAGAAGAAGAAGAAACGATGAATGGTAAATGGTAAATGAAAAAGCCCCTGGTCAAATTTGACCAGGGGCTTTTTCATTTACCATTTACCATTTACCATTCATCATTTCTTGTCCTGTTTGGCGAAGACCTTTTTGAGCAATTCGCTTGTGCGGAGGTTGACGTTGGAGCGGATGCCCGCCTCCTTTTTTTCCACTAAGCTGAACATTCCGGCTAACGCCATGCGGGTCACGTGGTCGTCCAATTCGGGGTTCGTCTTTTGCACCAGGGGGATTTTGTTGTAGGTGGTGACGGCGCTGCGCCAGTATTCACGGGCATTCACCTTGTCGAGGGAAGCTTGAATGACGGGCAGAAACTCAGCGTAGAGTTGGTCGAAAGTCGTCTTTTCGAGGTAGCGGGTGGCGGCATCGGGATTGCCCATGAGGATGTTCATGGCATCCTTGAAAGACAATTGCTTGATGGCGCTGACGAAAATCGGCTTGGCTTTTTGTGCGGCATCCTCGGCTGCCCGGTTCATTTTTTCAACCAGCTTTTCCTCTACGTCGCCGAAGCCGGGCACGGCTTTGAGTTTGGAAACGACGCTTTGCGCCTCTTTCGGTACGAGGATTTTGTAGGAGCTTTTGAAGTAGCCGTCCGGTTTGTGCAGGAAATCCACCGCTTCGCTGATGCCGGAGTTGAGGGCTTCTTTCAAGCCGTTGCCAACTTCCTCTTGCGAAAGGTCGCCGCCGGAAATGGCGTTGATTTCTTTTTTGGCTTTGTCCATCATGCCCTTCAATTGGGCTTGGGCAAAGTTGAAGGAGCAGAAAAGAACGAGTAGAAGTAAGATTGACTTGTGCATTTTTTCTTGATTTTGTAGCCGCCAAACTTGTTTGGCAGGCTGCCGGCAACCGTCAAAAAAGAAGGTCGGTTACAAACAGCGCAAAGAGAACGCACCTCAATTAGGTTGACATTCAGCCGGGCAGGGTTTTTGGAATTTTTAACCCATCGAAGGGAAAGGACTCTTCGGAGAGAGATGATTTTTTGAGAGAAATTGGGATGTTTCACGGCAGCAAAAAAGTAGTTGACACTTTTTTAGCCGAAGA
>CAZHLB010000485.1:0-5522 GCA_964533005.1 uncultured Saprospiraceae bacterium | reverse complement strand
GCCTCTGGAAATTTTAAGCAACCCTGCGCTTGCTAATTTGACGGGACTGGGGGCGCTTACTTCAACAACCGGGGGCTTCAGGATTATCGGAAATAATGTGCTGACGACATTGACCGGCTTAGGACCCGTCTCGACGGTTACGTACCTGGAAATTCGAGAAAATTCCATTTTGACGAATTTGACCGCCCTCAGCACCATCACCACGATGGGGACAGGATCCGTTGATGTTGAGCACAACGTGATGCTGACAAGTTTGTCCGGGTTGGAGAACATCAACCACGCCACCATCACCAATCTTATAATTACGTCCCATCCCATGCTCGCCGTTTGCGAGTTGCCGAACATTTGTAGCTATTTAAACACTCCTTCCAACCCGGCGACGATTTCCGGCAACGCCACCGGTTGCGCCACCAGGACGCAGGTGGAGAATATCTGCTATCCTCCAAAAAACTGGACGGGGGCAACCGACAACTGGGACAATCCCGCAGGTTGGACGCCAGCGGGCGTGCCAACAACCCAGGACAAGGTGCTTTTGGATGTGGGCGACAATGTGACCGTGCCCGCCGGTTTTACTGCTTTGGCAAGGAGCGTTTACCTGTCGGGAGGCGCAGCTTTGACCGTCGGGGCGACGGGCACTTTGGCAATCAACGGCGCGGCGGAAGACGGGATGCAGGTGGCGGGTGCAAACACGTCAGTGACCATCGCAGGCAGCCTGAAAATTGGCGAAAACACCGCCATTTACAGGCATGGAATCTATCTGACAGGCGGAACTTTTACCACGCTTTCGACCAGTTTAATAGAAATCAATCGAACGACCACCGGAGAAGGCATCAACTCAACTATTTCTTTTACCAACAATGGCGCCCTCCATATTGGCAATATCGCTTCCATCAAGACTAACGGGCTTTACCTTAACGGCATGAAAACCTTCACCAATGCCGCAGGCGCAATCTGCACCATTGACAACGTGCTGGAAGGGGCGGGCATCCGTCCGCAAGCCGGAGGCACGCTTTCAAATTCCGGGACGCTGCTGATTGGCAACAGCACAGCGATACAGAACTTTGGTATTAATTGCATTTTATGCGCCTTGAACAACCTCGCAGGGGGGCAAATCGAGATAAACCGGGTCACCAATGACGCGGGGATAAACATGGGCAGCACTTCCGGCTCAACGCTTTCCAACGCCGGGTCTATCAAAATCGGCAACATTGCCGCCGTAAAAGGCGGAATTAACAACAGCTTGAATGCCTCCATAACCAACACGACCACCGGAACGATAGAGATAAACAACATCACCCAGTATGACGCAATCCTATGCTCCTACACCTCTACCTTTCAAAACAATGGAGTCATTCAAATCGGCAACCTTGGTCCGGTCAGCCAGTACGGGGTTCTCCTTGATAACTCCAGCTCCTTTGTCAATGGAAGCAGCGGTACGTTGACCATTAATAATGTGACCCTTTCGCAGGCTATTTACAAGTTGACCTCTACCAGTGTTTTTTCCAACAGCGGCAACATCCAAATGGGCACCACCACTGCCGTCAATAAAGGCATCGGGGGTGTATCGGGAAGCAGCGTGTCCAATAGCGGAACCATCACGTTTGGCAACGTGACCAATGAAGGAGTTTCTGCCAATTTTACGCTCAACAACCTTAGCGGCGGCACTATCCAAACGGCAGCCAGTGGCAAGCTCAAAATCACCGGAACACTCAACAACCAATCGGGGGCAACCCTCATCAACCATGCAACCGGTACCATCACCATCAACGGTACGCTCACAAACGGTGGCAGCGTCAAAGGCAGCGGCAGTATCGTAAACAGCGCCACATGGACCAATAGTGCCGGTTCCGCAATAGCGCCGGGAGCAAGCCCCGGCACACTCACCGTCACCGGAAGCCTGAACCTGGGCAGCACTGCTTATCAATGCGAAATCAACGGCACGACCGCCGGCACGTTCGATGTGTTGGCGATAAGTGCGAGCGCTACCCTTACCAACGCCACCCTGGAGGTTGTTTGGGGATTTACGCCTGTTGCGGGAAATACGTTTACCATTCTTACTTGCGGAAGCCGGGTGGGGCAATTTGCCACCGTCAACATTCCTCCGATTTCAGGGCTGATTTTTTCGGTTGTTTACAATGCGACGACCGTCGTAATCCAGGTTTCAGCGGTTCCGGTACCTCCTGCTTGCACCAACCTGACCAACCCCGCCAATGGCGCATCTAACGTCCCCGTTACTGCTGCCCTGACCTGGGCAGCCGCCACCGGCAACCCCACCGGCTACCGCCTCGATGTGGGCACAATACCCGGCGGCACGGACATCCTCAACAACTTCGACGTTGGCAACGTCACCACCTACAACCCGCCCGGCGACTTCCCTTTCAATACGACCATTTATGTAAAAATCAAGCCTTACAATGGCGCTGGCAATGCATCAGGCTGTTCGGAGCAAAGCTTCACGACACAAATTGCGCCGCCCGCCTGCACCAGTCTCAGTTCTCCCGCCAATGGCTCAACCAACGTGGCAGTGACTGCGGCGCTAACCTGGGCAGCGGCGGCGGGCAGTCCGACGGGCTACCGCCTCGATGTCGGCACAACAAGCGGCGGCACCCAGATTTTGAACAACTTCGACGTTGGCAACGTGACGACCTATGACCCGCCGGGCGACTTCCCTTACGGCACGACCATTTTTGTCAAAATCAAACCCTACAACGGCACAGGTAGTGCGTCTGCCTGTCCGGAGGAAAGCTTTACGACGCAGATTGCGCCTCCCGCCTGCACCAATCTCAGTTCGCCTCCCAACGGCTCTACAAATGTTCCAGTGACGGATGCTCTCACCTGGGCGGCAGCCACCGGCAGCCCAACAGGTTACCGCCTCGACGTCGGCACGACGCCTGGCGGCACCGATATTTTGAACAACTTCGACGTGGGTAACGTGACGACCTATGACCCGCCGGGCGACTTCCCTTACGGCACGACCATTTTTGTCAAAATCAAACCCTACAACGGCACAGGTAGTGCGTCTGCCTGTCCGGAGGAAAGCTTTACGACGCAGATTGCGCCTCCCGCCTGCACCAATCTCAGTTCGCCTCCCAACGGCTCTACAAATGTTCCAGTGACGGATGCTCTCACCTGGGCGGCAGCCACCGGCAGCCCAACAGGTTACCGCCTCGACGTCGGCACGACGCCTGGCGGCACCGACATCTTGAACAATTTCGACGTGGGCAATGTCACGACCTACAACCCGCCGGGCGACTTCCCTTACAGCACTATTATTTACGTGAAAATCAAACCTTACAACGGCGCTGGCAGCGCGGCGGGCTGCCCGGAAAGCAGTTTCACGACGGAGGCTTGCCAAATTTCCACCTATTATGAAGACAGCGACGGCGACACTTACGGCAACGCTGCTTCGTCAACGCAGGCTTGCGGCGCTCCTCCGGGCTATGTCGCCAATTCGACGGACTGCAACGACAACAACGCCGCCATTCACCCCGGCGCAACGGAAACCTGCAACGGCATTGATGATAACTGCGACACGCAGGTGGACGAAGGGGTGCTGATAACTTTTTACGAGGACAACGATGGCGACACCTACGGAAATCCTGCCACGACGGTGCAGGCTTGCGACGCCCCTCCGGGCTACGTCACCAATTCGACGGACTGCAACGACAACGACGCCGCCATTCACCCCGGCGCTACGGAAACCTGCAATGGCGTGGACGACAACTGCGACGGGACGACGGATGAAGGCTGCGGCAGCGGCTTATGCGGGATTTACACGATTGGTGGCGCTTCCCCCGATTTTACGACTTTGCAAGAGGCTGCCGACTCATTGGTTGCAAACGGCGTCGGCTGTGCGGTGACTTTCAAAATTCGCAACGGAACCTACACCAGCGGAGCTGTTCTGACTGCCGTCTCAGGCAGCAGCGCCACAAACACTATCACTTTCGAGTCGGAAAGCGGCAACCCGGCGGATGTGACGGTGCAGGATTTTCAATGTTTTTACCTCGACAACTGCGACTATGTCAGGCTGCAAAACCTGAATTTCGTCAGTCAGGATTATGGGGTGCGAATAGAAGGCGGCTCCGCATATATTTCCGTAACCGGCAATCAATTCAGCGGGGAGTACAGCACGGGCATTTTTTCCTTTGAACAAGGCTGCCCGAATTTGCTGGTGCAGGGCAATGAATTTGACAGCATGACAGCTGCCATACAATTGCAGAGTGGCAATGGAGCGCCGGGTGTGCAAATCATCGGGAACACCATCAGCAACGTGTTCGCCTTTGGCATCTTTCTCGACAGCCACTACGGGGCGGCGGTGAAAAACAACACCATCAGCGCTCCAGGCACTACGGCGAGCTACTTTGCTGGCATCTATATTTTCTTGGATAATAGCACCGGCACGGAGGTGTCCGGCAACGTCGTCAGCCCGGTTGCAGGGACTGCGCTTAAAACATCATATTCTTCCAACTTCTTGATTTTCAATAACTTTTTTCACAGCACGACTGCTTCCGGTTCCGTCGTAAATCTTGATGTTGGCAATACGGGGAACAATGTTTTTGCCTTCAACTCGGTCTTCACCAATGCATCGGGCAGCACTGCTTTCGTGAGCAACCAGCCACAACTTACCTTGAAAAACAACGTCTTGTCTTCCATCAACGGCAAAGCGCTCAACCTCCAGGAGCAGCCGCTTTCCAGCAATTACAATGATTTATACAGCGGTTCCACCACGCTCGGCACTTACTTAGGGACGGATTGCAGCGACCTGGCTGCCTGGCAGGCTGCCTCTTCGGGCGATGCGAATTCGATTTCGGAGGAAGCCATTTTCAGCGATGGAGACCCGCACTCGACGCAGCCTCTGCTCGACGGAACGGGGACGCCCGTCGCTGGGATTTTGCTCGATATTGACAATGAGCCTCGCCACGCAAGCACACCCGATATCGGAGCCGACGAGTTCAGTTGTTCGCCAAGCTCCTTTTACGCCGACGCCGACGGCGACACGTATGGCGATGCCAACGAGAGTGTCGTGACTTGTTTCGCTCCGCCCGGTTACGTTTCCAATTCGACAGACTGCAACGACAGCAACCCCGCCATTCACCCCGGCGCACCGGAAACCTGCAATGGCGTGGACGACGACTGCTCCGGCAGCCCGGAAGCCATCACCAACACCTGGAACGGCAACGGCGATGCCCTGAATTGGAGCAACCCTGCCAACTGGAGCGACGGCATCGTGCCGCTGCCCTGCCAGGATGTGGTGATTCCGGCGAATTTCACGGTGAAAGTTGAGGCAGGCGTTCAGGCAGTCGGGAAAACGCTGGACGTACCCGCCTCTGCGCAGTTGACGGTGGAAAGCACGGCTACGATGACGATTCAGAACTGATGCAGCCAGCTGGCGCCTGATTCTTCGGTGGAAAAACTTAAATCATATCACATTCAAGTAGTTCGGCTGATTTATCCGACACTTTCTATTGGTTCCGACTTGTGAGCGGCGGGGTTTTGAGACCCCGCATCCCGAGTGCTCGGGG
>CAZHLB010000484.1:0-5548 GCA_964533005.1 uncultured Saprospiraceae bacterium | reverse complement strand
ACCTGGAAATTCTGTGCTTGGATATCATTTCACCTTAAAGAGGGGATGAGCGAATGTTTTAAGTTTTTTCCCAGGAAAGGCACAATGGGCGACAAGTAGCTGACTTGGGTCTGGGAAACATTCAGCCATTGCAAATTGGTCAAGTCGCTTAATGGTGACAAGTCGCTGACTTGGGTCTGGGAAATATTCAGCCATTGCAAATTGGTCAAGTCGCTTAATGGCGACAAGTCGCTGACTTGGGTCTGGGAAACGTCCACCACTTGAAAATTGGTCAAGTCGCTTAATGGCGACAAATCGCTGACTTGGGTCTGGGAAACGTGCAGTCCTTTCAAATTGGTCAAGAGACTCAAGGGCGATAAGTCGCTGACTTGGGTCTGGGAAACGAACAGCCCTTTCAAATTGGTCAAGGCACTCAAGGGCGACAAGTCCCTGATTTGAGTCTGGGAAACGAACAGTCCTTTCAAATTGGTCAAGGCGCTCAAGGGCGACAAGTCCCTGACTTGGGTCTGGTCAACGTACAGCATTTCTAAATTGGCCAAGTCGCTCAAGGGCGACAAGTCGCTGATTTCCCATCTGTTTTCCGGGTCGCCTGCCACCGCCAATGTTTTGAGTTTAGCCAGTTTTCCAAGTTCCGGCTGGAGGTTTTGCAGGCGGTTGGGTTCGCCTTTGTTGGCGGTCACTTTGATCTCGAAATATTTTCTATGCTTGTTCCAGCGAACGTATTCCTGGCTGAAAGACAGCCCCTCCAGCCAAGTCAGTTCAAACAGTTCTTCCGGTATTTCCGTCAGTCCGCAATTACCCAGGTCAAGGGAAGAGAGGCGCTTTTCTTTTGCCGCTGCGATGAGTTTACGTGCGTCTGCCATGTTGAATCAGGATTTGCAGGATGAGAAAAGGAGGTGAAGGATAGCGCCGAAGGTAGGGAATTCAAATTTTCAGAAGATACTGCTTGCCAGGGAGAGCCATGCGAGGGGACGGTAAGGAAGTTTAAAGGGTTTTGATGCGCAGCTTACCTCTTTCGAGCACGGAAAAATGCAACCAAAGACGATTAAAATCCTGGGACAACAAGGTTAAAACAAGCGCAGCCTTCTTTTCACTTTCTTCATCATTCATTCGGACAAGCAGAATACCGTGGCTCGGCTTTTTCAAACGGTAAGTAAGCTCGCCAAAATCCTTGTCTTCCGTAATCAGGTAGGCATTTTGAGCGAATGCCAAATGAAGCACCTGGGCGTCAGACCAACCAGGATGGTCTTCCACAATGGCAATAACTGGAAAACCTGCCCCTCGAAGGGCATTCACGATGGCAAAATCCGTGCTTTCATCAGCGATTATTAGCGGGTTCATGCGGCGGCTGCAAGTTCGTGAACCACCTCGTTTTTGATTTTATCAGCGGCGAAAGCGAGGCAGGCGTGAATTTGTTCTTGTTTCAAATGAGGGTAAGCTTTGAGCAGTTGAGGAATGGTTTGCCCGGCAGCCAATTTTTCAAGAATCAAATCCACGGCGATTCTTGTGCCTCGAATGGCAGGTTTGCCATAGAGAATGGCAGGGTCGGATGTGATGTAATTTGCCCAATTCATCTTTGAAAATTATTGAGTTTTATTGAGTTGACAAGGTCAATGTCCAATCTCGCCAACTCAATGACGTCAGTCAAAAGTAGCGGTTTTCAGTCAGTTTTAAATTTCCCGCCAGCGTCAATTCCTTCCAGCCATTGCGCAGCCAGTCCTCGCAGCACCGGGTTTCCATCGGCAGACAAATCCTGAAAAACAGGCGTCGCTTCCGCCCGGCAGCTTTCATCCAGCCCGATTTTGAGCAGCACTTCGAGCGCCGACAGGTGGGCTTGCTCGCAGCGCACGAGTTTTTCCAGGGCGGCATGGCGATGCCAGTCGAAGCTACTTTTCAAATCCTCCGCCCAGCGATACCTGTCCGTTTGCAGGCGCTGGTAGAAATCGCTCATGTCCTGGTTTGCCTTGCCAGCCGCTGCCGTGCGAGCGGAATGGCGGTTTTCGAGCATTTTCAAAAGCGGCAAAACGGCGGGGTTGCCGATGCCGGTCAGGATTTGATGCGCACGTTCCCGGAGGTTTTCGTCCTTGTCGGCGAGTTTGCTGGCGAGTTTTTCAATAAAAACGGGAGCGGCAGATTGCATTTCCTGGCTGCCTGCGCTGGCGACAACTTCCAAAGCTGCCCGGCGCACCGCCTCCGATTGCTCGTCGTGCAAGGCTGCCAGCAAAGTGGGTTGAAGGGTTTCCAGCGAAAGATTCATCTTGGAAAAAGCCAGCAAAATCGCCTCCCGCACCAATGGGTTTTCGCTCCGCTGAAACAAAGCCTGCAAGACCGGCTCGGCTTCGGATGCGGCTGCACCGATTTTTCCCAACGATTTCACCAGCGGCTCGACGTGGGTTTCCGGCGTGGCATTTTTCAGTGCTTCGACCAGCGCAGGCACGCAAGGGTTGCCAATGCGGGCAATCAAATCGGCGGCGGCTTTGGCACTCTCCGGCACGGAGCTGTCGAGTTTTTTGACCAGGTCGGGGGCGGCAAATTCCGGGATGCCGGGATGCGCCGTCCACGCCGGGTCAATTTTTGGCAAGGCTTCACGAGCGGCTGCCCGCACGTCTTTTTTAGCGGCGGCGGCGGCAAGCACCAACTGGGGAATGGCAACGAAGGCGTCGCCGCCCAATTCGCCCAACGCTTGGGCGGCAAGCACCCGGCGGTTGGCGTCGTTGGTTTTCAAGGCTTCGATGAGCCGGGTCAGCGGGTCTTCCCGAAGCGGCGGCAAGGCTGATGAATGTGGAAAGGAGTTCTCCGGTTCGGAGTCGGAGATGGAAAGCCAGTTTTTTAATTTCTGAATCATGAGGGGATAGATTTTGACGCAAGAGGCGCAGGCGGCGCAAAAGGCACAAGAGAAGAATTTGTGCTTGCGGAATTTGCGGCTTCATTTTGAATAACGAAATCGTTATTTAACGAAAAGAATAAAGAACGAAAGAACGATTTCGTGCCTATCTCAAGCCTGTCAGCACTTCAAGTGCTGACAGGTTTTGCCTTCTTTTTCCTTTGAAATCCTACCTTTCAGCCTCCACAATTTCCTTTCACAAAATTTCAATTCCAATGAAAGCACTCCTTTCCATCTTCCTGATTTTCACCCTTTTTTTAGCTCTCCCGGCAGCGGCGCAGCCCACCGGCAATGACACCGTCCGCATCGAGCAAGTCTCTGGCAACATCTACGCTTTATTTCTCGGCGGCGCCGGAAACGTCGGCGTGCTGCGCTCGGCGGACGGGTTTATCCTGGTGGACAATCATTTCAGCGCCAACTCCGACAAAATCATGGCGGCGGTCGAGCGCCTTGCCAACACGGGCGGCGAGGGAGCGGCGGCGGCGGTGGCGCAGGCTCCCCTTCAGAAGTTGGGGGTGAAATACGTCATCAACACGCACTGGCACGGCGACCACAGCGAGGGCAACGAAAATTTCACCAAAAAAGGCAGCGTCATCGTCTCCCACGAAAACAGCCGCCAGCGCCTGACCACCGACCAGTTCATCGAGCTTTTCAACATGAAACACCCTGCCCGACCCTGGGAAGGTCTGCCCTCGGTGACTTTCATGCAGGACATGAAATTCCACGAGCAGGGCGAAACCATCCACGTCTTCCACGTGCCCAACGCCCATACGGACGGCGACGCTATCATCCATTTTCAAACCTCGAACGTGCTGCACACGGGCGACGTGTTCGTCCGCCGGGGGTTGCCTTTTGTGGATGCGAAGCACGGCGGCAGCGTTGCTGGCATCGTCGCCGCTTGCGAGCGGATGCTGGCGCTTTGCAACGACGAGACGAAAATCATCCCCGGCCACGGCGAGTTGAGCAGGCGACAGGATTTGGCGGACTTCGTCGAAATGGTCAAAGCCGTGCGGGACAAAGTGGCGGAGGGCATCCGGCAGGGCAAGTCCCTCGAAACGATTTTGGCGGAGAAGCCCGGCGGGTCGTTTTTTACGGCAGATGAGTTTGTGCGGGTGGCTTACCGGGAGGTGAAGAAGTAGGCGGTTGGCAGTAGGCGGTTGGCGGCTTATCGGGGGGTGAAAAAATAGGGTGGGGGAGAGGAAAGATTTCGTTATTTAACGGAAGAACGAAAGAACGATTTCTGCCAAATCAGAATCAGACCTGTCAGCACTTTGAGTGCTGACAGTTCTTGCGTTATTTAACGAAAAGAAGAAAGCACGAAAGCACGATTTGAAACTTGCCGCCTTTTGCCTTCCCAAGTAATTCGCACGATGAAGCCGTGATGCGCTACTTTTGACGACAAGAAAACTCCAATCCAATGCCTGACATTCCGACCCGCCGCCTCGCCGCCATCCTCTTCGCCGACATCGCCGGTTACACCGCACTCATGCAGCACGACGAGCAAGCCGCTTTGCAAAAACTCTCCCGTTTCAAAGAAACGCTTCAGGCAAAAACCGCTGAATTTCAAGGCAATATCATCCAATACTACGGCGACGGCTGCCTCGTCGTTTTCGATAGCCCGGTGGCGGCGGTGGCTTGCGCAGAGGCTTTGCAAAGGTCTTTTCAAAGCCTGCCCCGAAACTTCGGGGATGACAAAAATGAACCCACCGTCCCTGTCCGCATCGGCTTGCACCTCGGCGACGTGGTTTTTAAAGAAGGAAATGTCTTCGGCGACAGCGTCAACGTTGCCAGCAGAATTGAAAGCCTGGGCGTGGCAGGAGCTGTTTTGCTTTCGCAAACGGTGCGGCGGCAAATCAAAAACCACCCGGAGTTTCAGCTTGTCTCGCTGGGCAGTTTCGAGTTTAAAAATGTGGACGAACCGATGGAGGTGTTTGCGCTGGCGAATGAGGGTTTCCCGACGCCGAAGCGGGAGGAAATGGAGGGAAAATTGAAAGCTACTGCCAACGGAAACGGCGCAAAATCAGGCAGTTGGAAAAGGTGGGTTTGGGCAGCGGGCATTGCCGTTGCAGCATTGGCAGGCTTGTTTTTTTTCCTGAAAAATAGCTTCGGCGGGCAAAATGCGCCTGTGCCGGGCGCTGAAAAAACCATCGCCCTGCTGCCCTTCCGCAACGAGAGCGCCGACAAGGAACAAACTCAATATTTCTGCAACGGCGTGATGGAGAGCATCCTGAACCACCTTTCTCAAATCGGCGAGTTGCACGTCATTTCCCGCCAATCCATCGAACGCTACCGGGGCAGTGACAAGCCCGCCGCCGAAATTGCCGGGGAACTTGGCGTGGCGTACCTGCTCGAGGGCAGCATCCAACGGGCGGGCGAGCGGGTAAAAATCAACGTCCAGTTGATTCATGCCGCCGCCGACCGGCACTTGTGGGCGCAGGAGTTTGCCGGCGACCTGAACGACATTTTTGCCCTGCAAAGCGCCATCGCCATTGCAGTTGCCGATGCGTTGCAAACCACGCTTTCACCGGAATTGAAATCCCGTTTCGAGCGAGTGCCCACCACCAACCTGGAAGCCTGGGATGCTTACCAGCAGGCGCAAGCCCTCTTCGGGCGCTTCGGCAGGCGCGTCAGGCTGTACGCGGTCAGCAGCGGCAGCGCGATGGT
>CAZHLB010000483.1:0-5550 GCA_964533005.1 uncultured Saprospiraceae bacterium | reverse complement strand
GACAAGGAAATCATGCTGGCGGCAGATTGGCTGATAGACCTGGGCCCCGGCGCTGGAAAACACGGCGGCGAACTCGTCGGCGAAGGCGTGCCGAAACATTTTTCCCAAATCAACACCCTCACCGCCGACTACCTCAACGGCAAGCGCCAAATCGAAACGCCGAAAAAGCGGCGCAAGGGCAACGGCAAATTTTTGGAACTGACCCAAGCCACCGGGCACAATTTGCAGACCGTCCACCTGCGCCTGCCACTCGGCACTTTCACCTGCATCACCGGCGTCAGCGGCAGCGGCAAAAGCTCGCTCATCAACGAAACGCTGTACCCGATTTTGCGCCAGCATTTTTACAACAGCCTGCAACGACCGCTGCCTTTCGGCGAAATCCGGGGCTTGGAGCATCTCGACAAGGTGATTGAAATAGACCAAAGCCCCATCGGCAGGACGCCCCGCTCCAACCCGGCGACCTACACCAACGTCTTCGCCGACATCCGCAAAATCTACTCAGACCACCCGGAATCCAAAATCCGGGGCTACAAACCCGGCAGATTTTCCTTCAACGTCAAAGGCGGTCGCTGCGAAGTGTGCCAGGGCAGCGGGCAGCGGGTGATTGAAATGAACTTCCTGCCCGACGTGTACGTGGACTGCGAATCCTGTCTCGGCAGGCGCTACAACCGGGAAACTTTGGAGGTTTTGTTCAAAGGCAAGAGCATCAATGACGTGCTGAACATGACCGTCAGCGAGGCGACGGAGTTTTTCAAAAACATCCCTTCCATTTTCCGAAAAATGAAGACGCTGGCGGACGTGGGTCTCGGCTACATCACCCTCGGTCAGCAGGCGACCACCCTGAGCGGCGGTGAGGCGCAACGTGTGAAATTAGCCGAAGAACTGAGCAAAAAAGACACCGGCAACACGCTCTATATTTTGGATGAACCCACCACCGGCTTGCATTTCGAAGACATCCGCCACCTGTTGGACGTGCTGAATAAACTGGTGGAACGGGGAAATACGGTGCTGGTTATCGAGCATAATCTGGACGTGATTAAGACGGCGGATTGGATTGTGGATATGGGCCCCGAAGGGGGGAACCGAGGCGGAAGGATTGTTTGCGAGGGGACGCCGGAGGCGGTGGCGGGGACGGAGGGGAGTTATACGGGGGAGTTTTTGAAGGGGGAGTTAGCTTCGTAAACGTGAGCGACTACACCTGCGGCACGGCAACGGAAGACTGCGCTTTTTTTGCGAAATGCTCGGCAGTAGCTTGAAGGTCTTTCAGCGAAACCCTACCGGAAAGAACTTCCAGGGTTTCTTTTTGCTCGACGAGCTTGGCAATTACTTTCATCAAAGTCATCCTTTCTTCGTTGGATTTGATTTTCTGCGACCGAAGAACTTTGTTCAGGTAGCTGGCGAATTCTTCGATATAGGCTATTTGCGTTTCATAAAATTCCTGGTGAGTTGCGTCTTCCTCGTCCACGTAAAAAGTGTCGAACAAAATGGAAGATGCCGCCGCTATTTCCTGACGACTGAAAGGATTTTTCCTTTTTTTTATTTCCTGATAAGTTGTCATACCATTTCTCTTAAAAATATTTCGGTAGTCCAAAGTCCTTGTTCCACGCCAACGACTTCAAAAACAGTTTTGCTTTTCATCAAAACCTCTTTTTCATTCATTGGGTTGCCAACACCATAAAATGAAAACCGCTCAATTTCTTTCCCTCGCTCGGATTGAATGTTCAGCAGCGTGTCGGTCTTGGCATACATCGTTGCCACCCGCTTGGACTTACTGCTGGAAACAAAAGCTGGCTCTACGAAAGTACCTTGCATTTCATGCAATTCCTTAAAAAATTGCTTTTGCCCTTTGGTCAAAACAACACCCCGGAAAATGTTTTCCTGGTAGTTTTCCAGTTTGTCCAGCGCTTCGTTAAGCAACCGTTCCATCGGGTGAGGCTTCCCTTCCCGCAGGGCAGCGTTCAAACTTTCAAACCCGTCGAGGCTGTATTTATAAATCAAGACTTGCTCCCAAACAGTCAATTTTTCTTCCTCCTGCCCCAATCCTCGGCGGATGTAGTCCTTCAGAAGGGCAGACAAGTAGCTCTCAACGTATGTTTTTGCGTCGTTCAAAGTGAGTAGTTTGGTTTGTTTTGCCAAAGATAGGTAGAAGTCATCGCCTCGTTGTTTGGTCTGCTGAAACTCAGCACGTTGCGCCAGCAAGGAAATTGTCCAGCAAGCTGCTGGATAATTTCAGGTGCATCTTGGGATTTTGCCTTTAGCCAGCAATTCGTTGATGTGGTAATAGCTCAAACCCTGGGCTTTCAAGTCGCTCGCCCGCAACCAATTGCCCTTTTTCTGAAATATCGCCTTGACTTGTCTTGCTCGCATGAGGTTGACATTTTTACAAAAGACCGGCTCTTGTTCATTTGAGCCGTGTTTTTGTAAAAACTGCGATTGCCCAAAAGTGCCACACTTGTTGACATTTGTGGCAAGTTTGGAAATTTTGAATGAAAATACCTTTCATCTTCCATCTGAAAGGACATTCCAATTGAATGACTTAGTTTTGCCAAACTTGTTCACCTTTAAATCTATCTCTCATGTCCTTGTTTTCCACTATTTTTTCCAACCCGAGTTTTTCAAGTAGCTGGCTTTTTATTCCTAAAGTTTCTCTGCTTATCGCATTCATTGCCCTGAGTATTTTACAAACAGCTCATGCTCAATGCCCGCCTCCTGGCTTTCCAGTTCCTGGGGATTTGTGCCCACAAGCTCCTATTCTTTGCGTGGATATTGATGGCTATTGCGATTCGTTAGATGCAAACAATATCAACCAAACATTCCCTGGTTGCCCTTCTAATGCTTTGAATAATGATGAATGGTTGGGCTTTATTGCTGGCTCAACAACTATCACCATGCAAGTGACAATGAGCAATTGCGAAGGAACAAACGGACAGTTTGGTATGCAAGCAGCAATTTATCAGGGAAGTTGTGGAGGACCTGCTGTAGCAACGCAATGCGAATGTGTTACTACCAATTTTACGTTATCTTCTTCCAACTTTATAATCGGACAAGGTTATTACTTGGTTTTAGACGGATGTGCCGGAGATATTTGCGACTACTCTATTGACATTATTTCCGGTTCTACCCTGCCTGGGCCACCGGCTACTCCAATTGGTCCGATTGGTCCTGTTTCTGTCTGTCAGAGTACGACAAGTAATTACGAGGTTGGTAATCCAAATGCTGCCACTTTCGATTGGACACTCACTCCATCAAGCATTGGTTCAATTCAAGGCAATCCGGGCAATTCAATTACCGTCAACTGGACGAGTACAGGCACTGCGACCTTGTGTGTCACTGCTTCCAATCCTTGCGAGGAAAATCCAAATGACCAGTGTCTCACCATTACTGTCGGACCAGGTTTCTCAATATCTTCCAACATCGCTGCCAATACCTGTGGACAAAACAATGGCGCTATTGACTTGACCGTGAACCCGTCAGGAACTTACACCTACAATTGGTCGAATGGCGCAACAACACAAGATTTAAGCAATCTTCCAGGTGGCAACTATACCGTGACAGTTTCCGCAACTGGTGGATGCTCGCATACCATGACTTTCAATGTTCCGAACACTTCCGTTAATCTCAATCTCAGTGGGGAGGTGACTCACAATACACTCTGCAACGGTAGCAATGGCAGCATTTCACTCACCATAAATCCACCTGGTGCATACAATTACATTTGGTCAAATGGTGCAACTACTCAAAATCTCAGTGGCTTGCCCGGCGGCAGTTATTTTGTAACCGTAAGTCTTGGGTCTTGCTCTACAACTGGTGGGTTTTTAGTGGAAGATAATACAGCCCCTCCGCCAAATGATATCTGCTCAACTGCCATTTCATTGTCTTTGGACGGCAGCATCCATACATTCGACAACATTTGTGCTGAACTCAGCAGCATCAATCCCACCTGCGCATCTGGCGCAGTTCCCGACGTTTGGTTTTCTTTTGAAGCGCCATCGAGCGGTTTTGTCCATTTATATTTGAATGGCTTGCCCAATTTTGGCTACGTGCTTTATCAAAATTGCAATACCTCGATTTCTTGCTTCCATGATAATTCAAGTTCACAAACCTTGTCAGTTACTTTGGGTAATCTCACATCAGGCGAGATTTATCAATTACTCATGTGGTCAGACAGTTTAGGGGAATATGATATCAGCCTTTTTAATGGCTGCCCACCTATTCTTGTGCTGATTGGTCAGCCAATTTTGCCAAGAGTTTATCAAGCGGAAGAAATTGTTTCTACTGGTTCGGTAGCAGCGACAACGGAAGTTACTTTTAAAGCAGAGGATTCAATTGATTTGGCAAATGGATTTGAAGTAGCTCTCAACGCTATTTTTCTGGCTACAATTGAAGCATGTAGCGCTTCCATGCAAAACGGCAATGGGTCAAACAATTTGACTTTGCCAGGTAGCTCCGGTGGAAATAAACTCATTCCCTCTAGTACGCAATTGCTGCCTTTGCTGCCTTTCATTGATTTCAAAAGTGGTTTTTAACTACCTGAATATTATCCACTTTTCAATCCATATTCACCAAAGAAAACTACACCATGCCACCTCTCGACATCGAACCGTTCCGCCACAACCTCGCCCTCAAGCAAGAATTCGACCTGCTCGGTCTCGACCTCGCCGAAGTCTTTGATTTCACCCCGCTCGATTTGGATTTGGAAAACCGCCGCTTAGAAAACCTGCTCGATTTCGTGCGGAAATACCAGCAATACGGCAGCCAGCAAATGATGGAACTGGCGGATTTGTGCTCACCCCACCTGCCTCGGCGACAATCCAAACTTCTCCTTAAACACCGTCGAGAAATACTTTTCATTTCCAAATCCCACCCGCAGGGCTATCTCGCTGACCATCCCCTCCCGATTTTTCAGCATGGCGTGAGCACGTTCAAGGCGGTAGTCGCGGATGAAATCCGTGGGGCTCCGATCAGTGATGGCTTTCAATTTTCGGTGGAGCTGGACACGGCTGATGAAAATTTTTTTGGCAAAATCTTCCACGCCGAGCGTCTCGTCGGAGAGGTTTCGCTCCAACAGTAGGGTGAATTTTTTCAAAAACTCCCGGTCAGGCACAGGCAAATCTTCGTTGGGCAGCACCGCCTCGGCGATGGGTTTGCTGCCGTAGCGTTCCCGCAATTTCCGGCGCAATTCCACCAGGTTTTCCATGCGGGCGAGCAGTTCTTCGGTGTTGAATGGCTTGGTCAGGTAGTCGTCGGCGCCGGTGCGCAAGCCTTTCAGTTTTGACTCGATGGCGGATTTGGCGGTGAGCAAAATGACGGGGATGTGAGCTGTTAACTCGTTAGTTTTCAATTCATCGCAGAGGGCGTAGCCATCTTTCACGGGCATCATCACGTCGGAAATCACGAGGTCGGGCAGCAGTTCTATTGCCTTTTTTGCGCCTTCTTCTCCGTTCGACGCCTCGACCACTTGCCAGGCTCCGGCGATGGATTTTCGAATGAAAGTGCGCAACTCGACATTGTCTTCGACGACCAGTGCCACCGGGCGTTCGGCTTCGGAAG
>CAZHLB010000482.1:1537-5553 GCA_964533005.1 uncultured Saprospiraceae bacterium | reverse complement strand
TGCTGTTTTTGGCAGCAAAATACAAAATTTAAGAAAACTTAAATTACAATGTACTAAGTAGCCTGTCAAGTAATTTCTGATAGGTTGCCGTGAACTAAATCATGGTGATTTTAAAAATCACCATGATTTAACGTGCCAACGCCAACTTATCAGAAATTGATTGACAAGCTACTAAGATTAAGAATGAAAGTGGAAGATTGTTAACAATGGAAAGGGCAAAAGCTGAAAAGGTAATTTGGCAAAGCAGAAGTGAATAGGCTGACAAGAAACCGCCGCAAAGCTAAAAGTCCTTATTTGTTTTTTGGTCGAAGCCAGCACGCCTTTACTAAAGTTTTTCCGCTCCCGCTCAAAATTTCCTCAACTTCCCCCCTAAAAAACAAGATTTTCCAATGGATACGCTCACCCAACTCACCCTCGGCGCCGCCTGCGGCGAGGCAATTCTCGGCAAAAAAATCGGCAACCGTGCTATGCTCTGGGGCGCTTTTGGCGGCATGCTGCCCGACCTCGACATCGTTGCCTACGCTTTTTGCGACGAGATGACGGCGCTCGCTTTTCACCGGGGTTTCATGCACTCCATTTTGTTCGCTGTTTTGGCTGCTTTCGGGCTGGGATGGCTGGTGGACAAGCTCTACCACACTGGTTTTTACAAGCGGCGAAGATACAAAGCGGCGGTTTTTTTGCTCACCCTCCTGGTATTTGGCGGGGTCGCTTTTGGTGTGAATTACCTACCCTTCTCGCAGTCTGGCAAGGTGAATTTTGTCCTTCTCTCATTTTCTGTCGCTGCGCTGACACTCATCGGCTGGCTGTTTTGGAAAAAATACCTCGCCGCCGACCTGCAAACCATCTCCGCCACCCGCCGGGAATGGACTTGGCTTTTCTGGTGGTCAATCTTCACGCATCCCGTTTTGGACAGCTTTACCACGTTTGGGACACAACTTTTTCAACCTTTTTCTGACTACCGGGTCGCTTTCAACAACATCGCCGTCGTTGACCCGGCGTACACCGTTCCGTTTTTGTTGTGCCTGCTGGCGGCGAGT
This sequence comes from uncultured Saprospiraceae bacterium, assembly GCA_964533005.1. GTDB lineage: Bacteria > Bacteroidota > Bacteroidia > Chitinophagales > Saprospiraceae > UBA6168. The sequence goes on along the minus strand of CAZHLB010000482.1, from coordinate 4,516 downwards.
TTTATTTCGAGGGAAAAGAAGGCGAGGCGCATTTTGAATTGGTTTGGCATCGGCTTGAGTTCTGCCTACATGGTTTTCACGCTGGTTCACAAGTGGCAATTCGACCGCCTGTTCGAGCGGTCGTTGGCGGAGCAAGGCATTGTCACTCAACGATTTACCGCCTCGCCGACCATTCTGAACAACTTCCTTTGGCAAGGCATGGCGGAGAGCGACACGGCTTATTATCACGGCATGTATTCGTTTTTTGACAAAGAGCCACGCATCACGCAATTTCACGTCGTGCCTAAAAATCACGAGTTGGTTGCCAAGTATGAAGGCGACCGGGCGATGCGAATACTGCGCTGGTTTTCAAACGGTTATTTCAACGTGATAACCCGGAAGGATGGCAAGCTGCAACTCAACGACCTTCGCTACGGCAGCCGGGAGGAGCGTTTTGAAAAGGAGACGGACTACATTTTTCGGTTTGTCCTGGAAGAAAAAGATGGCAAGCTGTCGGCGCACCAGACGAGGGAAGGAGATGAAATCACTGGCGAGGCGTTTCAAAAATTATTCAACCGGATACTGGGCAAAAAGTAGAAAAACGCTGGCGAAATTCAATTGGCTACAATTTTTCGGGTTGGAATTCAGCCTTCAAACGATATGCAACCTGCCTGCCCATCCCCTGACCTTTAGCCTTGAACTTCTCCTCCGAGCCTTAGTTTTACCCCGTAAATTCAGTTGGCGATTTGGTGATTTGGTGGAAGAGACTGCTTCGCATCACCAAATCACCAAATCTCCAAATCACGATATGAAATCTTTACTTCCCCTGCTCTTTTCCGTTTTGCTGGCGCAAGCTGCCGCCGCTCAAATCCAATTCGCAGAACTTCCCGGTCTCGCCTTTCTCGACAGCACGAGCTACCTCAATGGCGTCATCTGGGTGGACGTGGACAACGACTACGACCTCGACGTGAGCGTTTCCGGCTTTGGCGGAACGCCGCCCAATTTTGTCAATAAAACCGCCATTTTTCGCAACCTCGGCGGCGGTGTTTTCATCAACGACAGCCTGGTCGTCAGTTCGCAAAGCACCCCGATGCGGCATGGATGGGCAGACATTGACAACAACGGCTGGCTCGATGTTTACTACGGTGCAACCTGGAATTTCGGCGGTGTCAACGAGCTTTGGCTCAACGACAATGACACCCTGTTGAACCAATTCACCGGCAGCGGCGCAACGTCCAACTTGCCCCAGCCTTACGAAGGCACAGTCAGTTGGGGCGACTACGACAACGACGGCTTCGTTGACCTTTTTCTTGCCCGCTGGAACGACTTGAAAAACCAGCTTTTCCGCAACAACGGCGATTCTACTTTCACGGAAATTACCACCGGGGCGCTTGTCAACGACCTCGCCTGGACGAGTGGCGGTTTCTGGGGCGACTTCAACAATGACGGCTGGCTCGACATCTATGTCGTTGATTATCAGGAAGGCGCAGCAACTCCCGGCACCAACGACCTGTTTGTGAACAACGGCGACGGCACGTTTACAAAGCTCGGCGCAACGGCAGGAGACATCGCGACGGCGGCGGAAAACACCCGCTCCGCCAACTGGGTGGATGCCAACAACGACGGCTGGCTCGACATTTTCGTAGTCAACCAATTGGGGCAAAACAAGCTCTACCTGAACAACGGCGACAGCACTTTTTTCACCATGCCGATTGGCGATAATGGGCAGACTACCTGGTCATCCAACTGGGGCGACTACGACAACGATGGCGACCAAGACCTCGTCACGCTTGGTTTTTTTGGCTCGGAAAGTCGTTTCTGGCGAAACGATTTCATGCCCGGCAGCGGGGTCACTTTCACCGACATCACCTTGACGCACCCCAACATTTTTCCCACCGACATCAACGGCAGCAATAGCAACGGCGTCATCTGGGTGGACTACGACCTCGATGGCTGGCTCGATTTGCACATCACCCAACCCGACCTCTCGGCTGACCATTTTTACCGAAATCTCGGCGACACCTGCATCACCTGGATTGAAATCAAACTGACCGGGGGCGACTCGTCCAACGTCGCAGGCATCGGCGCAGTCATCCGTGCAAAGGCAAACGTGAACGGCAACGACACCTGGCAAAAGCGGCAAGTTTCCGCCCAAACCGCCAGCACCGGCTCGAACCCGCTCTGGCAACATTTCGGCTTTCACAAGGCGGAAACTATTGATTCGCTGGTCGTGGAATGGACTTCCGGGCAGGTCTGCGTTTTCACGGAAGTGGATGTAAATCAGGTGATTGAAATCCTGGAAAGCTGCGAAATAAACGTCATCGTGCCGCAGCCGAAGCCCGGCAATTCCAATGCCCTCAGCTTTTGTTTTCCGGCAGGCGACACCACGCTTGTGCCTCAAATCAGCAACGGCGAATGGAGCGCCACCTGCGGAGATTGCATTTCGCAAAACGGCAATTTCAATGGCGGCAACCTGCCTCCCGGCGGCTACTCGGTCACCTACAGCCAGGGCGACGGCATCTGCGATTCGACCGACACCTGGCTCATTAACATCATTGACCCGACCGGGGTCGAGCTGTCATTCACGTTTTGCCCGAACCAGGGCGACCAGCAACTTTTCCCGCCCAGCGGCGCAACGGGCGGCACGTGGAGTGCCAGTTGCGGCAACTGCATCAATGCTCAGGGGGTGCTGGCAGTCTCGACTTTGCCCGTGGACGTCTATCAAGTTTTTTACAAATACCAGGGTCCCTGCGGCGAGCTGACGGACGAGATTACCGTGAATATCCAAACCAATATCGCAGGCGACGACACCGAGGTGAATTTTTGTCCCGGCAGCCCGGCGAAGGATTTGTTCCCGCTCATCGAAGGCAATCCGCAGACAAACGGGCAGTTTTTCAACGCCAATTTTCAGCCAGTCACCATGCCCTTCTCTCCAACCGCAGCAACCACACCGCTTTTTTACATAGTCGGCACAGGCGCTTGCACGGACACGGCGCAGGT
>CAZHLB010000482.1:0-1527 GCA_964533005.1 uncultured Saprospiraceae bacterium | reverse complement strand
ATCATTCGACGGATCAAACTTGCCGCGGAAACGGACACGGCGCAGGTGACGGTCTTTTTGCGGGAAAATCCAACCATCGAAACGAGCGGGGACACGACTGTTTTTGCCGGAACCGCCCCGACCCTGCATGCAACCGGAGCAGAAAGTTTTACCTGGGAGCCATCTGGAAAACTCGATTGCCCCACTTGCGCTGACCCTGTTTTTCCAGCGGACACAACGACCACTTTCCAGGTCACCGGCACGAGCGAATTTGGTTGCGAAAGCATTGACAGCCTTACGGTCACCGTGCTGCCCGCCCCGGTTTTTCAGTCGCCGAACATCTTCACGCCCAACAGCGACGGGGTAAACGACTCGTTCAATCCTGTCTTCCAGGGCGATATTTTCCAGCAATTCCGTCTGCGAATTTTCAACCGCTGGGGCGACCTGGTTTTTGAAACCTCCGACCCAGACACAGGTTGGAACGGCGAGCAAGACGGCGAGCCTGCGCCGTCGGACGTGTACGTTTACGTGCTGAATTACAGGCTGATAAATGAAATGGAAGGGACGGAGAGCGGGGATGTGACGTTGGCGAGGTAGGGAAAAATGAACAGGGTGAATGAGGTTGATTTTGGAGCAAAATCAACCTCATTCACCTGTCAACCTTATCAACCGCAATATGAGTTGATACCTATCCTTCCACCAAAGTACCGACTTGTTCCCCCTGCACAATGCGCTTCAAATTGTCCCCGTCATGGATGTCAAAAACAATGATGGGGACATTGTTTTCCATGCAAATGGTGAAAGCGGTCATGTCCATCACGCCCAAGCCCATGCGGATGACGTTGGCAAAAGTGAGCCGGTCGAACTTGGTGGCGGCAGGGTCTTTTTCAGGGTCGGCAGTGTAGATGCCATCCACCCGGGTGCCTTTCAGAATGACGTCGGCGCTGATTTCGCTGGCGCGGAGAGCGGCAGCAGAGTCGGTGGTGAAATAAGGAGCGCCGGTGCCGGCAGAGAACAAGACAACCCTTCCTTTTTCCAGGTGCCGGATAGCCCGGCGGCGGATGTACGGCTCGGCAACCTGATCCATTTTGATGGCGGAAATCAAGCGGGTGAAAACGCCCAAACCTTCCAGTGCGCTTTGCAAAGCCATGCCGTTGATAACCGTTGCGAGCATGCCCATGTAGTCGCCTTGTACTCTTTCGATGCCTGATTTTTCAGCCTGCAAGCCCCGGAAAATATTGCCGCCGCCAATCACAACGGCGACTTCGACGCCCATTTCCACCAGTTCTTTGATTTGCTCGGCATAATGAACAAGCATGTACGGTTCGATGCCGTATTGCCTTTTGCCCATGAGGGACTCGCCGCTGAGTTTGAGTAGGATGCGCCTGTATTTGATTGCCATGTCGCTCTTTCTCTTCTTTTGATTGACGATTGAGGATTACATGATTGTTGATTGTTGATGGAATGGCAGATTTCAGATGTGCGATGGGGTTTCGCAGCGCGCATCTGAAATGTGGCGTTGCATAAAAAAACAAAAATAATGTTATG
>CAZHLB010000481.1:0-5555 GCA_964533005.1 uncultured Saprospiraceae bacterium | reverse complement strand
GAACTTTTGTATTCCATCCCCATTCAACAACACTTTAGTGGTTGACTACCCAAAAGTACCTTTTGGTAAAAATTGCCGGGCTACCTTTGTGTTGCGCAAAATTCAAGTTTCATGCTGACAAAAATCGAAATCGAGAACTTCAAAAGCATTTACAAAGAGACCATCGAGTTGGGGCGGGTGAACGTGTTCATCGGGGAGAATGGGTGTGGGAAGACGAATATTTTGGAGGCGGTCAAGCATGAAATTGAAACCAAATCAGATATTCCGAAGAGCTTTAAAATCTTCGACCTCAACTCAGATATTTTAAGAGGCATTGGTGAAACAAGCCCTGAAATACCAGGCACTCGTGGCGAAAACTTAGACTTATTAATTGCCAGCTTGACAAAATCGGAATTAGAAAATCTGCGGAATTATTCTCCATTTATTGATTGGCTTGACACAATCATATTGGATAAGAAAGGCAAATTAAAGCAGTACAAAAGCGAGTTTTGTATTTCCAATTTGTATTTCCGTGATAAGTATATGGCTAAACGGAACAATATTGTATCCGCTGAAAATGCTGGTGAAGGCGCACTTCGCATCCTATTTTATTTAGCCCTTTTTATTGGCAAAAAGACGCCGGAATTCTTTGCTATTGAAAATATCCAGGCTGCATTGAATCCATATTTATGCAGGATATTGATTGAAAGCTTGACCAATCTGGCGAAAAAAAATGATAAGCAAGTGCTTATCACAACACACCAACCTGCCGCTCTCGATGGCTTAAACTTGCATGATAATGATGTGCGGCTTTTCATCGTTTGCCGGGATTTCAAAGGACGCACTCGGGTAGAAAGAAAGCGACTCAAACCAAATGTGGAAGTGGAAGGACATCGGCTCAAACTCTCCGAACTTTGGATGCGTGGACACCTCGGCGCAATTCCCCAACATTTTTGATTTCTTCCCAGCCTCAAACTTTTCATCAACTCCCTACCTCTTGCAAATTCATTTTCTGATTGATAAGGGTTGATACAGGTTGATAAGGGTTGATTTTGCCCGGGGCAAAATCAACCCTTATCAACCTGTATCAACCCTTATCAACTCTAATTCATGAAGACTAAATCGCTCCGTCCAGATAAAATCAACGTCATCACCCTCGGCTGCTCCAAAAACCTCGTGGACAGCGAGAACCTCATCACCCAACTGCGAGCCAACGACTACGAAGTCGTCCACGACAGCGAGGAGGAGGACGCCAACATCGTCGTCATAAATACGTGTGGTTTCATTGACGTCGCCAAACAGGAAAGCATTGACACCATCCTCGAATATTCCCGCACAAAAAGCGAAGGAGGCATTGACAAACTCTACGTCACCGGCTGCCTTTCGCAACGTTACCGGGATGATTTGGAGCGGGAAATTCCCGAAGTAGACGCCTGGTTCGGTACGCTCGAACTGCCCGGCTTGCTCTCCCGTTTCAACGTTGACTACCGCCACGACCTCGTCGGCGAGCGTCAAATCATGACGCCGCCGCACTACGCCTACTTGAAAATTTCGGAAGGCTGCAACCGCACCTGCGCCTTTTGCGCCATCCCGCTCATGCGTGGCAAACACATTTCCAAGCCCATCGAGGAACTTGTGCAAGAAGCAAAAAGCCTTGCCCGCCGGGGCGTGAAAGAACTCATGCTCATCGCCCAGGAACTGACCTACTACGGCTTGGACATCTACAAAAAACGGGAACTGCCCCGCCTGCTCGACGCCCTTTGCGAAGTGGAAGGCATCGAATGGATTCGCCTGCACTATGCCTATCCGAGTAAATTCCCGGTGGAAATTTTTGACGCAATCGCCAGACAGCCAAAGATTTGCAACTACCTCGACCTGCCTTTGCAACACGCCAGCGATGGCGTCCTGGAGCGGATGCGCCGCCAAATCACGCAAGCGGAAACGGTAGAATTGATTCGCCAGGCAAGGCAAACCGTACCAGATATTCACCTGCGCACGACCATGCTCGTCGGCTTTCCCGGCGAGACGGAAACGGAGTTCGAGGAGCTTTGCGACTTCGTGCGGGAGATGCGTTTCGAGCGCTTGGGCGTGTTTCAATATTCGCACGAGGAGCAAACTTCTGCCTACGAATTGGACGACGACGTGCCCGCCGAAGTCAAAGCCGAGCGGGCAAACCGGCTGATGGAAATCCAGCAAGCCATCTCTTTTGAAAAAAACCTGGCGAAGGTGGGGCAGACTTTCAAAGTGCTATTCGACCGGAAGGAAGGCGGCTATTTCGTCGGCAGGACGGAAGCGGATTCGCCGGAAGTGGACAACGAAGTGCTGGTAAAAGCAGATGAAAACTACGTGCGGGTGGGTGATTTTGCGCAGGTTTTGATAACGGAAGCGACGGAGTTCGACCTGTTTGGTAAATTGGCGGCACAATGATTACTTCCGCTGACATCCTCTTCAAAAAAGTGCAAAATCCAATTTTGCAAGCCACCGCCATCCTCGCCGCCATTTTGGTCTTTGACCTTGGCGGCAAGCTCCTCCAAATGCTCGGCATGGACATCGAGCAACGCTACTCATGGACGGTCACCGCTTCGTTCATTTTGTTTTTTGCCATTCTCAATTCCGTCGTCAGCATCCTCGCCAAAAACCTGGAAAATTATTGGGGACGTTCCATCATGAGCTTCCTGGGTTTGGCAGTATCGGCGGGCGTTCTGGCTTATCTATTTTCCTCACTTGGCATTGATGAGGCAGGTCCCTACAGGTGGCTTTACATCGTTTTGACAATAGGCTACTTAGTTTTTTTGTCCATCATTGGCTTCATGAAAAAAATCGTCGAGTTCGCCCAACGGGAGGAATGGAACCAGCCCCGATTGAGAAGAAGAAAACGGTGAATGGTGATTGGTGATTGGTGAATAGTGATTGGGTCGCCCAATCACCATTCACCAATCACCATTCACCAATATTTTTACCTTTCGCAAAAAATTACCTACATGAAAACACTGGCTAATCTTTGGTTGCTGCTCACTTTTCTCGCATGGGCGGGTTGCGGCGGCGACCAATCCAACCAAGACGGCACCGGCACGGATACCACCGACACCACCGACGTCTCCACCACCGATACCACGACCACCGAACCAACCGGCACGACCAAACCCAACTGCCCCGTCGCAGGTAAAGTGCTGGAAGGCAACGAGTTCTGGGCGGAAAACGAAAACCTGCTCGTCCGCATCGCCGCCGGTGAGGAGACACAGGACAAACAATTTGGCGAGAGCCACCGCATCCTTCAGGTGTATGACGGAGCGACCTGCCAGCAAGTGATGAAGGAAATTTTGCCGGTCAATCTCAGCCCCGATTTTCCTTATTATTTGTCGGACATCACCTACAACAACGTGAGCAAAGTGCTCGCCATCAAGGGTTTCGACAAAATTCTCATCCTCGACCTTGCCAACCGGAAGTTGCAGCCCGCCATGTCGCCCAAATTCCTCAACCAACGCTACGTCGAGGATGCACAGAGCGGAATGATTCAAAGGCTGGAAGTTTGGGAAAACTACATGGTCGGCTACGCAGCCAGCATGGGCACATTCGCTTTCGATTTGCGCAATCCGCAAAAACCGGAACCCGTCCTTCCCTTTGCCGAGTACGAAGTCGAGCAAGGCACTCGCTACAACTCGCTTTTTATACTGAAATCGCTGGACGAAAACGACGGTCACCAGCTTTTCCTGCCGACTTACGACGCTGAAAATGAGCTGTTTAAAATCAACCCGCTCTTCGACAAACCCCGAAAAATGGAGACCAACTTCAACCGGAAGTTCAAAAACAACAAATACCTCGTGCTGAAAGAATTCACCGGCGACCCCAACGGACGACCCGTCGCCATTGACATGAGCAAAATGAAAGTGGTGGATTTGCCGGCCGACGTCGCCGCCAAAAAAGACACGGAAATTATCGAATGGATGAAAAAGAATTGAGCCAATCAAACGAACGAAACAGTACCTGCGCCAGCAGGTGATGGTTAGCAATGAAAAGGGCGCTCTGGTTTTCAGAGCGCCCTTTTCATTGCTAACCATCAACCAGCTCAAACCACCTCAAACCATCACCCATTCGCCGGCAAAAGCGTCCCATTCCCATTCTTAGAAAATTCCACCGTCTCCACTTTTCCCGCCTCGGACATGCTCTCCATCAACGCCTCCAATTCCTTGCGTTCCTGTGCCCGTTGCTCCTCCAATTTCGCTTTGCGCTCCGCCGTTGCCTGCTTCGTGGTGGCAGTTCTTGTCACCTGTCCATCCGTTGGCGCTTCGTGGCATACCCCGACCTTGCTGATACGGGAAGCATTTTCGAGCGTCAGAAAAAAGTTCGGGTCTTTCAGCTTGAATATTTTTGCAGCCGACATCAAGTCGTTCAGTACAAAATCCGAAACCTGGAAAGCCTTCGCCAACAGCTCCTTCCGGTCAGCTTCTCCCGTATAAACATTCACGATGGGTTCCGGGCTAATCGTCTCGAACTCCGTGCGCAACGAAGCGATTTCCGACACCAGTTCCGGCGTAATGCCATAATCCAGCAAATCCTTATCATGCACCTGCTGTAACGACAACAAATCGCTCGCTACCTCCACCAATTCACTGTCCTTCAGGTGCAGAAAATCGGATTCCACAAAGCCAAAAGCCTTTTCCACCTCCTGATTTGCCAGCTTCCTGCCCAGCGAAATCCCCGCCCCGCACAAAGCGGCTAAACGCAAAGCCAGGTCGCTTCTCAGTTGCTTTTTCCTTTCCCCGGTGCCTTCCTGGTTGCGGGAAAGCTTCTGCATCATAGCTTTTAGCTCCGTTATGAAAACGCCCAACGTCACCACCAGCGCAGCAAAAGACGGGAACAGGGCTACCGCTTCCGGTCTGCCGTCGCAAACTTTCTTGACGGCGTTGAACATGTTGGCTCTGGAGGTCACCCTCCGGTCAATAATCGGCATGGATTCAATCTTTAAAATGTGAATGCGTAAACTTTCACTTAATGCTAAATTTACACTTCTTAATTTTTATCAAATAGTCTGCCAGTTTTTTGTTTGACGGCTGAATGGAAGCAAAAACTTTGAACCGGCTGGGAGGGATACCGAAGAGCGAAACGCAATGCGTAAACAGGTCAGGTTAGATCTCAAACAGAACAAGTCAGCGGTCATCCAAGGCGAAGTATTAAAAATTAATATCAGGTTAGAGGTTAAAATCGACAGGTTAGGGGTCGAAAACGAGAAGTGATGAGGCGAAGCAGGCAGGTGATGAAAATCGGAGAGCGAAATGGAAGAATTTCGAATGAAAAGGAATAGAAATGGCAAATGAGGAACATTCTGAGACCAGCAAGCAATTTTTCGAACGAAAATGCCTCCCTTATCAATCGGAAATTTTAAGACAATTGCTGGCTTTTCCTCGATTACACAATATATTGCCGACGGAATTAAACACAAACGCATGAGAACGCTACCCTCCGTCACTTTGCAAGCCTGTCAACAAGCAGGTTCTATTTTCTGGAAAGCATATTTTCCATTCAGCCACGATGCCATCCGCACAATACTGGAAAGTTCTGGCATGCAGTACGACGCC
>CAZHLB010000480.1:0-5567 GCA_964533005.1 uncultured Saprospiraceae bacterium | reverse complement strand
CACCTGTCAGCTTTAGCCTAAATCCTTGCGATTTTGCCAAGAATTTTACTGATAAGGTACTATTGGTGCGAAATATAGCAGGGCGAAGCTAACAGGATTTGAAATCCGTATTGCCCCAATTGGGAAGCTGCCTAAAATACCTGCGCCGCCCAATTGACAGAATTTGAATTAGAATACCCCGGCGCCCCTAAACGAGCAAAGGTCTATTACTTTTGCCCGTTGCCTTTGTGGGATGAAGGGTTTCCGTACTTGTTTATAACCGAACCGGATACCTGGAAAACGCTCAACTGCACCGCTTTTTTTTTTGAACCAACATCAGTTAAACAGCGAAATGAACAAGGAATCTTCACAGTCGCCGCAGGATGGAACTGCCCAATTTTTTGAAAACAAAGTCATCGGTCACCCCGCCGGGTTGTTTGTGCTTTTTTTTACCGAAATGTGGGAACGCTTCTCGTTTTACGGGATGCGGGCATTGCTGGTCATGTTCCTCACATCCTCCCTCCTCGATGGCGGATGGGAATGGACAAGGGAGCAAGCATTGGCTTTATTCGGCTCATACGTTGGGCTGGTTTATCTGTCCACGATGTTGGGCGGTTATTTTGCCGATAAAAAAATCGGTTACCGCTGGGCGGTGGTGGTGGGCGCTTCGCTGATGACGATGGGGCATGCGCTGATGGCGGTAGAGACTGGCGTTTCCATTTACATGGGATTGGTGGCATTGGTGTTTGGCAATGGTTTTTTCAAGCCCAATATGGTTTCCATCATATCGCAGATGTACAAAAACCATCCGGAAAAGAAGGACGGAGCTTATACCATATTTTACATGGGCGTTAATTCAGGTGCTTTCTTTGGCATTTTGTTGTGCGGTTATTTGGGCGAAAAAGTCGGATGGAGTTGGGGCTTTGGTCTTGCTGGCATATTCATGTTTTTTGGTCTTTGCCAGTTTTGGCTGGCACAAAATATCTTCGGCAATATTGGTCTCAAACCAGTAAAAAAAGATGCCGCCGCATTGGAATTGGATAAACAAGCCGTTGGAGAAGAAAAACAGAATCCGTTTACTATTGCCCAAACGGCGCTCATTGGTGTAATGATATTTTTAGGATTGCTCTGGATAATATTCGAGCCTGCAAAAATCATATCAAGCGGCGCCGTCAATATCTTCGATTTCAACGTATGGGGCTTGTCCGGCAACAATTTTACCATCCTGTTGGCATTGACGCTTTTCATCGGATTATTGGTTTACAGGCTGGCAAAATACCCCACCATCACTCGTGACCGGATGATTGCAGTAACCTTTTTTGCGTTTTTAGTCATCTTCTTTTGGGCAATATTCGAGCAGTCGCCGGGCACGTTGACCATCTTCGCAAGGGATTATACCAACCGGGTTTTGGAAGGCAATGCAGGCATCTTATTTAAGACTGCAAATGCACTGATGACCATTGTTCCATTGGGCATTATTACCTGGGTGCTCTCCAAGTTGTTCCGGCAGACTTTTAAAAAATATGCAATCGCCAATATCATTTTGGGAACCAGCTTCGTGATAATATGGGGCATCGGCATCTGGATGTTAAAAAGCCAGATTGCCGAAGAAACGCTCGAAGTTCCTGCCTCGTGGTTTTCTACACTTAATTCTTTGTTTATCATCAGCCTTGCGCCACTGTTTTCAAAATGGTGGGAAAGCAAATATAACCCGCCCGCTAATTTTAAATATGCCATCGGTATGACCCTGCTTTCTTTGGGCATGGCGTGTGTCGCATTTGGCGCAAGCTCCATCGAACCGGGTGCAAAAACAGCATCGGTGAGCATGATATGGTTGATATTGGTTTACCTTTTTCACACCATGGGAGAGCTTTGCATATCTCCGGTAGGCTTATCGTATGTGAGCAAATTAGTGCCTGCCCGCATGATTGGCGTTATGTTCGGCATCTGGTATTTAGCGGTTGCCATTGGTATGAAAGGCGCTGCGAAATTTGGTGAGAACGTGGATAAGATTGCCGACGAAAAAGGCATCAGTTATTTCTTCTGGATATTAGCAGGCGTCTCGCTGGGAATGGCTTGCATTGCAGTTGCTTTTTCATCTATTATTCGGAAGAAAATGCACGGGGTGCGATAGGAATTATAATACTCCTGATGAAAACCCCTCGTGTCTTTCTCCCCAATTCACGTTACTTTGAACCAAAGAACGCAGCCTGCTTCAACCAGCCTGCGTCTTCCTTTTTCACCAAACCAATTCTTTTCCCATCATGAAAAAATGGCTTCTACTTCTCTGCCTGCTGCCGAATTTTCTGGCAGCCCAACCTGACCTTTCCCAATCCCTTCCCTTCGACCCCAACGTCCGCACGGGCGAGCTGTCGAATGGCATCAAGTATTTCATCCGAAAAAACGCCAAGCCGGAAAAACGTGCCGAACTGCGTCTCGCCATCAATGCCGGGGCGATGCAGGAGGACGACGACCAGCAAGGTTTGGCGCATTTTGTCGAGCACATGTGCTTCAATGGCACGAAGGCTTTTCCGAAAAGCGCCCTGGTGGATTACCTCGAAAGCATCGGCACCCGCTTCGGCGCTCACCTGAACGCCTACACCAGTTTTGACGAAACGGTTTACATGCTGCAAGCGCCAACCGACAACCGGGAGCAATTCGAAAAAGGCTTCCAGGTGTTGCAGGAATGGGCGACCAACGTCAGTTTCGACGAGGCGGAAATTGACAAAGAACGGGGCGTCGTCGCCAGCGAACGCCGCAACGGTCTGGGCGCTGACAAGCGGATGTTCGACAAGGTTTTTCCCGTGGTAATGCAAGGCTCTCGTTACGCCGAGCGCCTGCCCATCGGTCAGTTGGAGGTGCTGGAAAAAGCGCCCTACGAGCGGCTCCGGCAGTTTTACAAAGATTGGTATCGCCCTGATTTGATGGCAGTTATCGCTGTCGGCGACTTCGACGTGGACGACGTGGAGAAATTGATAAAATCCCGGTTCGGCTCCATCCCCCCTTCAGGGGCCGGGGGTGTCGCCGTGCGCAAGCGGGAAACTTACGAGGTGCCAAACCACCGCCAGCAACTCGTCGCCATCGCTACCGACCCGGAGGCGAGCAGGATTGGGATGAGCCTGATGTACAAACATGAATTTTCGCAGGTGAAAGACCAGGCAGGCTACCGCAAGGCGCTCGTCACCTACCTCGTCAACACCATGATTAACAACCGTTTGGATGAAATCAGGCAGCAGGCGGATGCGCCTTTCAGCAGCGGTTTTGCATTTTATGGACAGCAGGTACGCACGAAAAGCAGGTTCGTCATGCAGCTTTCTGTCACCGAGAAAAATGTCTGGCGGGGCATGGAAGCCATGTTCACCGAGACCGAGCGGCTGCGCAGGCACGGTTTCCAACCGGGCGAACTGGAGCGGGCGAAAAAGGAGATGATGAAAAACGTGGAAAGCCAATTCCTGGAAAAAGACAAGACCGAAAGCATCATCCACACCTTCGGTTTGATTGACCATTTCCTCGAAGGCTCGCCTTTCACCAGCATTGATTTCGACTTCGAATTTTACAAAAAGCACCTCGATGGCGTCACCCTCGACGAGACGAACCAGCGCATGAAATCGTGGATTACCGAAGGCGCAAACAGCGTGATAACTTACCAGGGTATCGAAAAATCCGGCATCCCCGTGCCGACCGAGGCAGAAATCCGCAAGTTAGCCGCCGACGTAAAAGCCAGAGAAATAACGCCTTACGTTGATGAAGTGATAACCAAACCGCTCATGGCGACCCTGCCGATGCCCGGAAAAATTGCCGGTCAAAAAAACTACAACACCACCAACGTCACCGAAATCACCTTCGCCAACGGCGCAAGGGTCGTGCTGAAACCGACCGATTTCAAGAACGACGAAATCCTGTTCAATGCCTTCAGTTTTGGCGGCAGCTCGCTCGTGCCGGAGGCGGACGACCCGAATGCCGACTTCGCATCGAGCATTATCGGGCAGTCCGGCGTCGGCGATTTCACGCAAACGGAACTGAACAAGTACCTCGCCGGGCGGCAGATTTTCATGAATTTTTACATCTCGGAGGTTTCCGAAGGCATCGGTTTTGGCACTTGCACGAAGGCTGATTTGGAGACGGCGATGCAGATGCTGCACCTCTATTTCACGCAGCCTCGCAAGGACGAGCAGGCATTTCAGACCTGGCTCACGCAGCAGCGGGCAGCCCTCGAAAACAAAGGCAACCGCCCCGAATCGGTCTTCCAGGACTCGGTCAGCTACATTTTAGGCGGCTACAACAAGCGCCGCAAACCCACCACGCTGGAAACTTTGAATAGCCTCTCGCTCGACCGCATCCACCAGATTTTCAAGGAGCGTTTCGCCAATGGCGGCGATTTCACTTTCCTATTCACGGGCAGTTTCGACCCGGAGGAAATGAAAAAATTGACGGCAACCTACATCGGCAGCCTGCCGGGCAAGCCGCAGGTAGAAAAGTTCGTTGACTTGAAAATCCTGCCGCCTACCGGCAATTTGGAAAAATCCGTCGCCAAAGGCATCGAGCCAAAAAGCACGGTGCGCCTCGTTTTCACCGGCGACGCTATGTACAATCAGCAAAATGCGCTGGAAATGGAGGCGATGATTTCCCTGCTGCAAATCAAGCTGCGGGAAGCCATTCGGGAGGACAAAGGCGGCACCTACGGCGTCTCCGTTTTTGGCTCGGTGAGCAAGTACCCGGCAGGTCGCTACATGCTAAACGTCAGCTTCAACTGCGCCCCGGAACGGGCAGCGGAACTGGAAAAAGTAGCCATCGAAACGCTGGAAAAAGTGAAGCGGGAAGGCGCCGAAGAGAAGGATATCGTGAAGGTGAAGGAAATGCGCCGCCGGGGTCTGGAGACCGATTTTAAGGAAAACAATTTCTGGTCGGGCACGCTGCAACGGGTCTATTTCAACGGCGTGCCGATGGCGGATTACGAGAGCGCCGAGAAACTGTACACTTACCACGATAAGCTGGCTTCGGATGATTTCAAGAGGTTGGCAAATCAGTACGTGGATATGAAGAATATGCTGAAATTCACGATGCTGCCGGAGCCGAAGGTGGAGAAGCCGTAGGTCAAAGCTGACAGGTGATTTTTCAACAAAAACGGGCTGTTTTTCCTGCGGAAAACAGCCCGTTTTGTTGAAAAACCACCTTTAAGCTTTTGGTCTGGCAAGTTTGAAATCACGAATAAGTCAAAAATTTCTGTTTTGAAAAAGAGCGGCAATCGGATTTTGTAGAATTACATTCACGGCTGGAATTTTCACTAAAAAAGACCGGCTATGATGCAAGCTACAATCAAGGAGGAGCTATCGCTCCATATTTTTTCGGCGATGGCGTCCCGTTCAGGATACAGGGTGACCAAACCACGAATAGATTCTGGCGAAGACATTGTTCTTGACAAATGGGAAAAGCTGCCTTCGAGAGCAAATTTTACCGCCTCTGGCAAATGGACTTCCTTTCAATTAAAAACCACCACCGAAAGCAGCGTCAGCATGCAAAATGGCTTCCTCAACTATGATTTACGAGCAAAAAACTATGATGACCTGATTTATCGAAAAAACATGAGG
>CAZHLB010000479.1:0-5567 GCA_964533005.1 uncultured Saprospiraceae bacterium | reverse complement strand
TTTCACTTTTTTTTTTTTCCCGCATAGGGCGCATCGTAGCTACGGGCCAAATGTATAACTTCGCGCACTTAGCTCTTTGGCGCCCTTTGCGGGGAAACTTTTGCGGGCGGCAAGATTGCCAAAAACGTTGAATTTCAATTCGTCCGCCCACCGTCAGATTCCGCTACGGGGGGGTCAGGGTAATTTTTCAAAAGGACTACATTTGCCGACCTTAATTCAAATGCCAAACACAGAATTGATGAAAAATTCTCTCTTCTACTTCCTCCTGTTGGGAAGTTTCCTATTGAATTCTTGCTCCAACGACTTTGAGGTCGCTGCCGATTGGAAAGACATTCCAGTGGTTTACGGCTTGCTCAACATAGGCGACAAGGTGCATTACATCCGGGTCGAAAAAGCATTCCTCGACCCTGACGGCAATGCCCTCGACATTGCCCAAATTGCTGACAGTTTGTACTACGATAATGCGAAGGTGTTTTTGGAACGGGAAAGCGATGGGCAGGTTTTCGAGCTTCAACGGGTGGACGGGAAGTCGGAAGGTTATCCTCGTGAGCCGGGCGTGTTTGCAGAAGAACCGAACTGGCTGTACAAAATTGACTCCTCCGTCCTGTTGCTCAAGCCAAAAGAAAGCATCCGCCTTCGCATTGACCGGGGAAATGGCTTGCCCGAAGTGACTGCCCGGACGCTGGTTTTGACCAAATTGAAACTGCGCAGACCCGACCCAACCAACACCAATAGCTTCAATTTTGCTTACAATTTGCCCACCGAAATTCAATGGTCGAGCGACGACAGCACCAAAGTTTTCGATGTGAATTTCATCTTCCGCTACGCTGAATTTCCTGCGGACAATCCTAATCAGGTTGAGGAAAAAACAGTCGAATGGCAATGGGCGAGAGGCTACCGCCCGCCGGCAGAAGGGCTGATTGTTCATAGCCTCGAAAAGGAATTGGGCGAGGAGTTTTATCAGGTTTTGAAAAACAACATACCAGTCAATTCCATCTTAAAGAGGGTTTTTCTTGGTATAGACGTAGTAATTACCGGCGGCGGCGATTCCTTGAATAAATACGTCAATGTTGCTGAATCGAACACCGGCATCACCGGCGCTCAGGAAATTCCTACTTACACCAATCTTTCCGAGGGTAGGGGAGTGTTTTCTTCTATCTCGAAACTGGTTCAGAAAAACGTCCAATTAACCCAAGCCACTCGTGATTCCCTACGCTTAGGCATTCATACCAAGCAGCTTAATTTTTGATTGTTAATTGTTGGGGTGACCCAACAATTAACAATCAACAATTAGCAATCAACAATCATCAATGAAAAAGCTCTGTTTCTTCCTCGTCCTTCAATTGTTCTGGGGTTTTTCGCTCGTGGCGCAAGAGGCTGCCAATGATTCCATTAATGCCATCATTAAAAAGCATGGCATGGAAAAGAGCCAGGTGATGGAAATCGCAGCCATGATGACCGATGTGTACGGTCCCCGGCTCACAGGCTCGCCCATGCTCGACAAGGCGACCAATTGGGCGGTGCAACAACTCAAAGATTGGGGCTACCAAAACGTCCACCTCGACGAATGGGGACCGTTTGGCAGGGGTTGGGAACTCGAACATTTCGAGATACACTGCGAAGCGCCAAGCTATTTCCCAGTCATCGCCTACCCAAAAGCCTGGTCGCCTTCGACCAAAGGACAGGTGAAAGGCGAAGTGATTTACCTCGACGCCTCGACGGAGGAAGATTTGGCGAAATACAAGGGTAAGTTGAAAGGCAAATTCGTGTTCTACGACACCCTGCGCCAAGTGAAAGAATGGGAAGAACCCATCGCCAAACGCCTGACGCCGGAGGATTTGCTCGAAATGGCAAACGCTCCTATGCCCACCGGCGGCGGCAGGCGCCCCTTCCGCAACTTCCCGGAAAGCGGCGGCGATTTCATCAAAAAATTGCGGGCGTTCTTGTACGAAGAAAAGCCGTTGGCAACGATTGACCGCAGTTTCAAAGGCGACCTCGGCACTGTTTTTCTTTCCGGCGCAAGCGCAAAAGAGGGCAGCGCCAGGGATGAAGGAGCGGAAGTTTTGCCGCAGGTAACGATGTCAGTCGAGCATTACAACCGCATTTTCCGCCTGCTCCAGCGTGGCATCCCGGTGACTTTGAGCATGGAAATCACTTCCAAATACACCAACCCAGACAAGATGGAGCACAACGTCATCGCCGAAATTCCCGGCACGGACTTGAAAGAGGAAGTCGTGATGTTCGGGGCTCACTTCGATTCCTGGCACACTGCCACCGGTGCAACCGACAATGCCGCCGGCAGCTCCGCCATGATGGAAGCCGCTCGAATCCTGATGGAAACCATCAAAGAATCAGGCATCCAACCTCGCCGTACCTTGCGAATTGCTCTTTGGACCGGTGAGGAACAAGGCTTGCTCGGCTCGAAAGGCTACGTCAAAAAACACCTCGCCGAGACCGACCCGCAGGGAAATATGCAAGAGGTGAAGCCAGAACAAGAGAAAATCTCCGCCTATTACAATTTGGACAACGGTACTGGCAAAATTCGGGGCGTGTACTTGCAAGGAAACGAGCAAGTCGCCCGCATTTTCCGCCCCTGGCTCGACCCGTTCAAAGATTTGGGGGCAACGACGCTGACTTTGCAAAATACTGGGGGCACCGACCACCTGTCGTTTAATGCCGTCGGCATTCCTGCTTTCCAATTCATCCAGGATCCCATCGCCTACGGTTCGAAAACTCACCACTCGAACATGGACAACTTGGATCACCTTTCGGGAGATGACTTGAAACAAGCGGCAACCATCATTGCATCTTTCGTGTGGCACACGGCGCAGCGGGATGAAAAACTGCCCCGCAAGCCAACCGACAAGCCAAAGGCAGAAGCGGCTGGCGGCGGCAAGTGACCTGGTCAAAAACAGCCTTTTTGAAGGAGAAAAAATGAAATTGTTTCTCCTTCAAAAAGACTGTTTCCTTCCTGTCAGATTTCCTTAACTTAGTGAAAATCAGCGGCTTCAGTGCCATCAGTGTTGAAAAATAAAATTTGAGGAAAGTGAAACTTGGACGGGCAGCAAGTTTTTTTACCTTTGCCGCCGCTTCAAAAAGTTCTTAGAAAAAGCATGAAAAAAGGGCGGTTAGCTCAGCTGGTTTAGAGCGCACGCTTCACACGCGTGAGGTCGAAGGTTCGAATCCTTTACTGCCCACTTGACATTTGATGATATGGTGATATAGTGATTTGGTGGTTGGGAGATCCCAACCACCAAATCACTATATCACCATATCACCAAACCTTCCGGGTGGTTAGCTCAGTTGGTTTAGAGCGCTGCTTTGACAGAGCAGAGGTCACTGGTTCGAATCCAGTACTACCCACTTGAAAAATAGGCGAGTAAATGAGTAGGCGAGTAGACGAGTCATACCTGCCTATTCGCCTACTCCTCTACTTGCCTACTTCAAAACGGGGTGTAGCGCAGCCCGGTAGCGCACACGTCTGGGGGGCGTGTGGTCGCAGGTTCAAATCCTGTCACCCCGACAAACGCAAATCGTTGATTACGAAAAGGTTATGCAGTGCGCATAGCCTTTTTTATTTTCAACTTTTCTGTCTTGGTGTACAAATGGTGTACAAAATCAACCAATCAAGAACCTGAAAGGTGTCTTTTTCACCTTCCGAAAAAATCCTTTACAAACTTACAAAAAACGGTTTACTAAGTATCAGTAACCTGTTGACATGGAATCTGTCCTTTCAAAAAATCAAATCGAAATCATCAAACGGATTTCCGTAAAGTGTCCTCCACTCCTCCCAAAAATTACTCCCCTGCTGTCCCTCCAAACTTTTCAACAAGAAAAATTTCTCAATCCTCGATAGGGACTTTTCTTCTCTCGCCCTTTCGATGACGCATTTCAGGGTACTGCTAAATTCAAAGAGGCATAGGATGCGGTAGCTCTTGTCCAAGTCGTAACCGTATTTTTTATGGACTGCTCGTGAAACCATTGCAGCTGCGTGGTTGTGCAATTGCCTTAGCATCCGTTTGCTATCCTTGCCATTGTGCATCTCGAAGAGGAAAAGCTCTACCTCTTTCTTTCCCAAGAGCTTAAAAACCGCATCTGGCACGATAAAGTCTTGTCCGAGGTCAACTCTCGTTCTTGCCCTTAAATTTTTATCTGTTCTGTTGTTGCCGGTCTTATCAAAGTAGGTTTCAAAATTGAACAGCGGGACATTGGATTGGGCGCACCATTTTTCCAGGGAAATTTGGAAGTCAATGGTGCTTTTCCGGTGATGGTAATCTTTGTAGGCAACAAAACCTCCAACGGGTGCTTTCAACTCCTCCTCCTTTACTCCAAAATCGCTTATCAAAATTTTCTTTCCATGATGGGACAGCGAATACAAACTCTCGACCCTGCCTTTCTTTGGTTCTGGAATTGAAAAAGTCGTACAGTTCACCAAGGGGATGCGGCGGTCTCGAAGAGACGCCATTTGCTTCCATAGGTAGGTGTATTGGGTTGTACCGACATTCAAATCCAATAGCTGAGAAAGCGTTAAGTACATGTGCCTGCCCAATGCGATGAGCGCATTTTCCTGAATTGAAGTAATGACCTCTTGCCAGGGTACTGGTTTTTTTCTTTCCGGTTTGGCTTCAATCATCACCTTTTAAAATTTGGTTCGTAAATCTCGTTGTCATCAGGGTCGTGGTTATCACTTCCCTCTTTTTCTTCGGCTTTAGGACGCAAAGGTTCTAAAGGCACATAGTAGCCACTCTCCTCGGCGAAGTATTTGAACAATTTTGCCAACTCGTTTTGAGACATATAAAACTGCCCGTCAGTATCCACTAAGAAGGAAGGGCTTCTAAGCACCAAAGTGCCTTTCTCCGCATTTGAGCTATCGTAGAGGTAAAAACTGTACTCTGGTAATTTCTCAAAATCCGATGGTTTGAGCTTTCCCATCTGCTTGCACATTACCTCAACTGAATCCGGCTCATTCTTACCAGCGATTTTTATGGCAGTATTACCTAAGATGATACGCTTTGTTTCAGGATTCATGTTCTGACCAACCACCTGGTTTGCCAAAATAAGATGGAGAGCGTACTTCCTGCTTTCAGCCATTACTTCTTCCAACGTAGGGGTAATATAATTCTGAAATTCGTCAACAAAAAGGAATGTCTGCTTACGTTTGGATGGTTGTAAATCCTGCCTTCTCCTGATAATCCCTTGAATCAAGGCAATTAGGAGTTTCCCATAGGCTTGACCACCTTCCTTACCCATCCGCCCTTTCGACAAATTGAAAATGAGAACCTTCCCGCTGTTGATTTCTTTTTCAAGATTTATCGTGCTTTTTCCCACCATCATATTTCTAAATTGTGGATTGCCGATGATGCTTTGGAGTTTGAAATAAATACTGCTTTTTGTCGAACCCAATCGGTTATCGAGAAACTTGGATTGGAAAAAAGTACGATATTCCGAATTTGGATTTTCCTTTCCCAATGCAACAAGGTCGTGGTTTTGCTCATCGTCCATAAACCTTTTCCGCTCATCCCCTTTTTAAGGTGAAATGAGCGATTCGAGCCAAAAATCAGGACATA
>CAZHLB010000478.1:0-5571 GCA_964533005.1 uncultured Saprospiraceae bacterium | reverse complement strand
GACGGTTCCTCTTCGAGGATGACAAAAGGGACAAAGAGCGACGCAGCGAGGCGTGAACGGTTCCTCTTCGAGGATGACAAAAGGGACAAGCAAGCGGCGCAGAGCGATTGCCCTAAAAATGGGAGGTTCACCGCATCACCGCTACATACCCCTGCCGCACCGTCCCATCCGTCAATTTTAGTTGATAAAAATACGTCCCCACCGGCAGCGGCTGCCCATCGTGCGTGCCGCCCCAGTCGTTTGCGTAATTTTTTGCCTGAAAAACCGGCGCTCCCCAACGATTGAAAACCATCAACTCGCTGCCGGGAAAATCAAAGGCGCACGGAATCACGAAAAAATCATTCTCCCCGTCGCCATTCGGCGAGATGAGGTTGGGAATGAAACAATCCGCCACCTCGCCTGCGCCGCCCTCGATGAGCAGGCTCACCAGCGCCGAGTCGCAAACGTCGGGGCAGTTCATCGAGCAAATCAGGTAGCTGAATTGGTCGAAGCCGAAGGCGTTCGGAAAAGGCAGGTAACTCACCTTGCCGTCGGCAGCTTCGAGCAACTCGCCTTTGGCTGGTTTTTGAAAAATCAAAAACTCCCAGGCAGAAGCATTTTCTAAAAAATCATTCTCCAACAAGTTGACGTTCAGTAAGGTATCGTTTTGCGGAACGAGAAATTGGTCGGGCATCGCTTCGAAATTTTCCACCAAAATGGTCACCGTATCGGCAGAAAAAGGCTGGCAGATGCCGCCTGAAATCGCCCAGACAAAGCGATTTTCGCCAGTTTGCAGGTTCACGGCTTGCGCATTTGCCTGCAAAGGCTGCAAAACCACCGCCCCGTCCAGCGACAGCCATTGCCCCGAACCGGCGACTGGAAGCGCAGCTTGAAGAATCGTTTCTGTTGCGTCGCCGCAAAGTGTGCGGTCGTTTCCGGCGAAGGCAAAGCTGTTTTGAATGGCATTCACCACCAGTTCCACCGGGATGGAACTCGCTGAATTGCAGCCGTTTGCGGCAGCGACCGCCTGGTAATTTCCCGCCTGCGACAGGGTGATATTTTCCAAAAACAACTCGCCGGTAGCACCCGCCGAAAGAGGCTGATTGCCTTGCCCGAAGTAAAATTCATAGCTCACCCCCGCCTGCGGATTGGTCACGAAAATGGCGGCGTCCGAGCCTTCGCAAACTTGCAGCTCGCCTGCCAACGAAGGCGTTTCCGGCGATGGATTGACAAAAACGGAAGTCGTCGCCGAGATTGGAATCGAGCAGCCGGGCAACCCCACAACCACCAAATACTCGCCTGCCTGCTGCGCTTGCACGTTGAAAATCAAAGGATTGGGAACGGACGACTGAAAACCTGCGGGCCCGTTCCAGACATAATTTGCGCCGGGAATGAGCGGCAGGGAAAATTGCACGGTCTCGCCCTCGCAGGCAGGCTCGGCAGCGGAAGTCGAGTTGCTTGCCGACAGGTTGCCGGGAGCGCCCGCAACTGCCACCGCCACCAAATTGGAGGGCGGCGAAGCGCAGCCATTCACCGTGCCGGTGACGCTGTAAGTTCCTGAATTAGAAGGCGTTGCGCCCAGCAAAAAATAAGTCGGAGAGGCGGTCACGCCCAGCGATTGGGTCGCTGCGCCGTCGTTGAAAAACCATTCGTACTGCACGTTTCCGCCTGCAAGCGGGCTGGCGTCGAGTTGCAAAGTTTCGCCTTGGCAAAGCGCCTGCGACTGCGCCGACATCACCGGCGGAGGCGGCGTTGCGGTCACGTCGAGGACGAGCGATTGCGGCTCGGAGACGCAGCCTTCGGTATTCGCAATTTGCAGCGAATACGTCCCTTCTTGCTGAATTTCAAGGTTTTGCAAAGACAGAAAAAAAGTATCCTGCGCTGCCGCCGTGCCCGTAAAAACGAAACCGCCAGCGCCAGACCAGGTGAATTGCAGGTTGCCGCCGGGCGGCAAACCGGCAGCATTTGCCGCTGCGCTCAGGGTTGCCGACGAGCCTTCGCAGAAATTTCCGCCGCCCGCCAGGAAGTCAATTTCAGGCTGGGGCAAAGTCTGAACGAGGGTCAAAGCAGTGTCGGCAGCGTCGCAGCCTGCGGTTTTCACGGTCAATTCAAAAACCGTCGTGTCCTGCACGGGCAGCAGCGGATTTTGCTCGAACGACACGATTTGCGGCGAGCCAGCCACCCGCCACTCGAAACTTGCGCCAGCCTGCGGCGCAGCAAAAAGTTGCGCCGAAGCGCCGGGACAAACCTCGCCTGCGTTGCCCGCCGAAGCCACCGGCAGCGGCTTCACCAGCACGGCAATTGGCTCGGAAAGCGCAGATTCACAAGTGTTTACGTTGGTTTTTACCACGAAAGGCGGCACGGCTTGCGGGTCGCTTGCAGCGAGCGTGACCGACGAACCGGCACTGGAAAGTTGGTCGCCCAAACCGTTTCGCCACTCAAAAAACACGTCGCCGAGCAGGGTCGGATTTTGCACGGTCAGCACGATTTGGTCTTCCGGGCAAACGGGGCTGTTCGACACCACGAGCGGGGCGGCAGGCACCGGGAGGATGCCGTCCACGACCACGCTTTGGGTGGTTTTGCAGCCGTTTGCGCCGGTCACCGTGAGCGAATAAGCGCCGATGTCGCTGAATTTTGTGTTGTAAATCAACGGGTTAGGTGATTGACTGGAAAAGCCGCCGGGGCCCGTCCAGTGCCAGGCGACGTTGCCGCTGGTCTGCGAAAAAAACTGCAAAACGCCGCCTTCGCACGGGTTGCTCAGGCTGAAATCGGGCGCTGCCGTCGGGCTGTCGAGCAATTCCAGCGGCAACGAATTAGAGAGCAAAGTGCAAGCCTCCACCTGCATTTTCAGGCGGTACGTTCCCTCGTCGCTGGTTTGCACGGCGTTGAAAATCAGTTGGTTGGAGGTTGCTCCGGCGACCGGGTTGCCATTTTTCAGCCATTGAAAACTCGCCGTCATACCGGCAAGATTTGGCGAAAATGGCTGCGCCGAAAGCTGAATATTTCCGCCTGGGCAAACCGAGCCGGTGCTTTGAATCACCGGCGCAGCCAGCGCCCCGGCGACGTTGGTCACCTGAAAAGCTTTCGCCGCCGAGCAGCCGTTGGCGTCGGTGATTTTGACGAGGTAGCTGCCGTTGCTGGCGGGGCTGGCGTCGGGCAGGGTCGGGTTTTCGACTTGCGAAAAAAAGCCGTTCGTGCCCGTCCACTCGAAGCTCGCCGTCAAGCCGTTTGTGTTGCCGTTGGCAAAAAGTTGCAAGTCGGCAGGCGAGCAGTCGGCGTTTTGCGAGTAGGTGTGCGAAGGGTTGACGGTGGGCTGCGGATGTAGGCTGACGGTCGTTTCGGCAGGCGTCAGGGACGTGCAGCCATCCAGAATCACCTCTAATTCAAAGGTTTGCGCAGCAGTGAGGTTCGTCGCCACTGGGTTGGGCAGCAGGGAAAAAATGCTCGTTTGACCCGATTTGCGCCAGCGATAAATGGCGTCGGGCACGGGGTTCGCCGAAAGTTGCGCCGTGCCGCCTGCGCAAATCGGGCTGTCGTTCACGGCGTAGGCTTGCGGGCGAGGCTTGATTTTTATTTCGAGGGACTGGCTTTCCGAAGCGCAGCCGTTGGCGTCGGTCGTGCGCACTTTCCAGTTGCCGGAGAGGTAGGCGGGGTGATTTTCGGCGAGAAAAGTTTCGCCGGTCGAGGTCGTCAAACCAGCCATCGCCAGCGTCGCAGGCGAAGAACCGAGCGGGCTGAGCCACTCGTATTTTTCTGCGGAAGCAGGCGTCGAAAGCTGCAATTTGTCGCCATGACAAACTGGTGCATTGCTCAAAAATGCAGGCGGTGCAGGCAGTTCGACGACCTGCACGGCAACCGAAGCGGTCGCCGGGTCGCAGCCGGGAGCGTCGAGCGTGAGTTGATAAGTGCCTGATTGAAAAACGTTTGCATCAAAAATCACCGGCTCAGGTATGCTCGAAGTGAAGCCCAGCGCACCCGTCCAGGCAAGCGTCGAACCTGGCGGCAAGGGCTTGGGCGAGATGATTTTCAAGGAAAAATCGCCCCCGGCGCAAACCTTCGCAGGGGCATCGAGCAGGACGCCAATGCTCGTTGCGGCGACCAATTCCACCGCCTCGCCCAGCGTGCTGACCGGGCAGCCGAAATAATTTCCCCGCACCGCCGGTTGAAAAATACCCGCTTGCAAGCCGCCAAAATGGTCTTGCGGAGACCATGAATATCCTCCGTCGAGGCTGAATTCCAACGAGTTAGCGCCATGCGCAAAAATGCGAACCATGCCGTTGCTGCCGCCGAGGCAGGCGACCGGGTCGGCAGTTTGCACTGAATCAATTTTGAGCAAATCCGCCGTGAAAAGGCAGCCGGTGCAAGCCGCCGCCGCTTGATTTCCTAACCAAACATCGAGCGTGTCGCCTCCGGCAAATAGCACCCGCTGTCCAACTTGGGCATTAATCGAATTGGGCTGTCTGAACGGGTCGTCGTCGGGCATCAAAAAAATGGAGTCGCCCTGGCAACTGCCGCCGTTGGCGAATTGGAGCAAGGGAATTTCCACACCCGGCTCGGCTGGGACGGCGTTCCCGGCGAATGATTTCAGATGAAAAACCAGGTAGTCGAAGCCCGGCTGCTCGAAAGGCGAGTCGAAACGCATGGTTGCACCGAAGGTCAGCAGGTTGGGCTGGAGGGTGGGCAGTTCGTGGGTTTTGAAAAAGCCGGTTGGGACTTTGACGGTCGTGCGCACGTCGGAGATTTCAGCGGTGCCGGGCGTCAGCGAGCTGTCGGGCAGGAGGGAAATGCGGTAAAAACCGTCGGGTTGCAGGGTCAATTTCATTTCCGCTTGCCCGCTTGCGCAGCAGGCGAGGGCGGTCAGCGCCAGGGTGAGGACTGATTTCAGACCTGTCAGCACTTGAAGTGCTGGCAGGTCTCCGGGGCGGCGGAGCGGTTGAGCCATGAGGATAGTTTTGAAAAATGAAGTGAAGACAGCCGGGCTGCCCGGCGGTACGAGGTGAGTTTTGTTAAATTTCTATCGAACTGATTTTGTGCAAGTTGGAAAGAAGATGCAGATACGCTGATGGGAAATTGACGAAGGGGAGCGGCAAGATTTGTGCCGGAAGGTGGCGCTACAGTTTAAGGAGAGAAGAGTTGGCGGTATTCAGGTTTTCAAGGAGGGTTGGCGGAGGTTGCGGAAAAAAAGCTCAGTCAAGCCTAAAACCTGGCGTTGAAAGTTAGTTTTTATTGTGTCCGCCGTTTTCCTGCGCTTTCAGGCTGGCAATGATTTCCATGACTTTTTGAAGTGGAATGCCATAGACATCTTCGATAACTTCAGGCGTGAATTTTTTTTCCATGCCTTTGCGGACAAGGGCAATGGTCATTTCCTCGAAGGCTTCTTGCCTGCCTTCTTCTCTGCCTACTTTCTTGCTTTTTTTAGCTTCCATTTCTCTTACATAATCCCAGACATCATAAGTTTTCATGATTGCATTTTTAATTTTTGGTGATTTTTCAGCCAGTTCTGCGATTTCGTCCTCACGAATATCAGTCGTTCTGACGATATAAATCACGATTGACATCACAAATTTTACCCCCTCATCCGTCTGAACATAT
>CAZHLB010000477.1:0-5587 GCA_964533005.1 uncultured Saprospiraceae bacterium | reverse complement strand
TTTTCTTGAACCTTTTGGTAGCAGGGCACCTCGGTCGGCACGTTGAGGAGCATTGCCAGCCCGCGCCCGGCTTGCTTGACTTTGCCAAGTTGCTCCGCCTGGGCGATGACGCTCTCGCAACGCTCGGCGTAATAGCGCACAATTTTCTGTTTGCCGTTGGCGAGGAACTCCTGCCATTCCGAAGGCTTGACGTTGTTGAATAGCATGTCGAGCGCCTGCGAGCGGGTCTTGCCGCTGCCGCTTAGGGACTTGGTCTCGGAGGCGAACACTACCTGGTCGTCCACCTGCTTGATGAACAGGCTCAACTCGCCCCGGACGAGACTCAGCTTTTGCATCCCGGCGTCTACCGGTTCCTCTGTGTACAGGTCTATTTTAGGAAAAATGACGATGCCGTTGGGCAGCCCCTCCGCTCCGAAACCCTGGCTGGTAAGCAGGTTGGAAATCTTGCTGTGCAGCCTCGACAGGTGGCTACTTTCCATGCCTTCCTGGCTTTCGGGCATGACGATGGAAAGCGTGATTTTCCCGGCGTCGCCTTGTTGTGCATGGGCTGCCGTGAAAAGCAGGCTCAGTATGAAGATGAAATTGTTTTTCATGGTGACAGTACAGTTGGCTATTCGCCTCGCCAGCGAATAGCCAACTGCTTTCTTATTTAATAGTGATGAGGATGGTGTTTCCCCTGACGGTAGGTAAGTTGATTTTAACCTTGACAGAGGTGCAATACTTGGATATCTCCTGCGCAAACTTCATTGCCGAGAAGTTCAGCACCTGATTTCCCTGCCCGATTTTCAGGGGGATGCGCACTTGCTCGAAGTTCAGCCCGATGTCGGTCATATTTGGTGAGGAGACGTAGCCGCCCTGGCATTCGTCGGGCGACTTGCTCTGCTTGCACAGCTCGATGGTCTTTTGTTCGAGCCATTCATACACGGCGTAGGCGAATTGCAAACCATTTTCTCCGACTTCGACGCCCATGTCAAATGTCGAGCCTTGCGCCAGCGAAAACTCGACGGCGACGAAGCGCCCATTTTTCACCACGTCATTGAACTTGGTCTGAATGACGTTTAAGAAATCTTCGAGGATGGGCTTGATGGCTCGCTCGCACAAGGCGGCGACGTCCGTGGTGATGAACTTGCCGCTGTCGCCTGTCTTGTTGCTCAGGGAAAGAGCGGAGGAAGATTCATAAGCCGTGACGATGACTTTGACGGAGTTACCGGTGGAGCTTTCGTGGTAAAAAATGTCCACTTCCACATACACGTCCGCTCCGGAATAGGAGATGATTTGCTGCTTTACGCTGGTCTGGTCGTCACCCTTGAGCGCCTGACGTGCATTGGCTTCTTTCAGTTTGGCGACGAAGTCAATCGTCGAGAAACCCCGGTTGTCGAACGCTTCCTTGACCTTGGTGACGGCGATTCGCTTGTTGAAATCGCTTTCCAACACGGTGCGGATGTCTTCGCTTTCCTTCGTGAAGGGAATGACCATGATGGTGGGCTGCACCTGGAGCGCCTCCTGCGCCCGCAACGGCACGACGCTCCCGATGAGCAGCCAGATGGTAGCTGTCAAAAGTTTCAACTTCATTTTTAGAATTGATTGGTGAGATGATTGCCACCGGCAGCAGGGCATTTTTACCCCGCCGCCAATGGCAGTTGGCTTGCCTAATAGCCGAATTTTCGCAAGACGCCGCTCTGTTCCAGGTGCCGCCGAAGCGCCTCGTAGTTGATGGTTAGCGAGTAAGCCATCGTCTTGCTGTGGTCGGTGGTCTTCACCGGCTTGTTGTCAAGCCGGCTAATGGCGGTGACGAAGCGGTTGCAATCGTCTTCCTCGAAAAATTTCTTGAAAAAAGACGAATGCCGGGAGCGAGCCTCGCTCTCGTTTTCAATCATGGGCAAGCGCAGGGCGGTGAACTCCGAAGAGGGCAGCCCTCGAAACAGGATGGTCTCGAACGCCTTGACGCGGGCGTTTCGTTCGATTTGCAGGGTGGTGGAGCCGAAGCCATTGGCTTGTACGTTCACCGTGCCGGGCGCATTGCTGGAAGCATAT
Organism: uncultured Saprospiraceae bacterium; assembly: GCA_964533005.1. Lineage (GTDB taxonomy): Bacteria > Bacteroidota > Bacteroidia > Chitinophagales > Saprospiraceae > UBA6168. Next base: position 3,553 of record CAZHLB010000477.1, on the reverse strand, counting down.
TGCACGGCGGCGGGCGTCGTTCTCGGCGCTTTGCAGGCAAGCAGCAAGCCCAGCAGTAGGAGGTAAATGGAGAGGATGTGTCGTGTCGTCATTTTGCGTTGGGGTCTTTGTCGGTGACGATGAGGTTGGCTTTGGCGTTCATTTTTTCCGTCAACTTGGGCGCATGTTTCTTGGTGACGGCGCAGACGGAAAAGCTCTTGCCCTGCACTTCCTCTACTTCCAGTTCAGCTACGAAACTGCTGACTTTTTCCTTGCTGCCGTCTCGGAGGGTGCGCTCGCTGCGTTCCAGGACGAACAGTTTCACGTCTTTTTTCATGCCGCTGCCCTCGCCGCACTCGACCAGCACCTTGCTGGTGTGACCGTCTTTGTTGGTGCCCTGCACTTCGACGATGGGCACTTCGAGCGGGAAGTTGTTGGCGATGAAGGCGCGGATGTTCTTTTCAACGGCTTTTTCCGGGTTGGTGCGCAGGTAGACTGGCAGTCCTTCGGTGTAATCGAAGGGGCAGCCTTTGCAGATGTTGCCATTGGGCGTGATGGTCACCTGGTCTATTTCCCGCTGGCTTTGCACGTCTATGAGTTGGAGCAAAATCTGGTGGTAATCGGAGCCATCTTCCGCCTTGACGTACTGCACCATGCCCTGCAAGACGTAACTCGCCCCGTATTTTAATCCCTGTTCCACGATAAAGTCGGACTTGAGGAAAGCCTCGTCTTTTTGGCGGCTCAGTTCCGAGTCCGTGACGTTCCACTTGCTGCGGTCTACCATGGTGAACCTGCCGGTGTTGTTGATGGCATCGGAAACCAGCGACCAGTAGTGGTTCGCCTTTTGGAAGCACCCGGGCGTTCCGTCGTTAGCGAAAGGGTAGACCCCGATGATTTGCTTTTCCTGTTGTTGCGAGTGCGCCTGAATGCCCAGCAAGAGCAAGGCGAGGAGTAGAAATTGTTTTGGTGAGAATGCTTTGTTTTTCATGTTGAAAAATTTGTTTTGCGTTTAAACCAACATTGAGACTTTATCAAGCGGAAAATTAAGGCGCTGCCATGCCCGAAATCAGCAACAAATAGCGCCGGGAATTCTGCGGGTTTTAGCCTCTTTTTTGGTTCGTGTTGGCCATAAAGATGTTCATAAACGTCTGATTTTGAATGATTAAACCTTTACTATTTACTCAAAGGCTATGGACACAAAACGGCAAAAATTCATAGGACTGGAATCCAGCAAGCTGGGCCGTATATTGAAGAAATTAAGCAAGGATGAACTGAAGGCTTTCCAAAAGTTCGTGCAATCGCCCTGGTTCGGCGTCCCCGAACCAGCGGGTAAGCTCCTCGAATGCCTCACTAAAAATCCCCTTTCCAAGACCTTGAAAATTCCCAAGGAGGGCTTGCACCGCACTCTTTTTCCCGGCGAGCCACAAACGGATTTCACGTCGCTCAACAAGGCAATGAACAGCCTGCTGTCCGCCGTCAAGAAATTCTTAGTGCAGCGGGAAATGGAGCAGGACGAGCCGCTTATTCAACGCCTGTTGATGCGAGCGGGCAAGCGCCACCATTCACACTGGCTTTTCGAGGAAAGCGCCGCATCTTTGCTCGATTCATTGGAGCAAGCGCCTCCCGGTATTTTGGGGCTTCACGAAAACGAGCTGCTGGAATTTCAGGCGCTTTCGGACATCTACTTTCATCCCAGCACGGAAAAATTCAAAAAGGATGTGGAGGCGCTTCAGAAGACCATCGCCGCTTTCGAGCGATACAGTATTGCGGGCAAGCTGTTTTTCACCTGCGAAGTGTACAACCGCCGCCAGTTTATAGCCGACCGCAACCTGCTGGCAGACATTGAAGATGTCATTCAATCCGCCTGGCTTAACCATGCGAGCCAGAACGTGACCATCCATTTGTACCTCAAGGTGCTCGACTTGCTCCGGCACGGCAGGAACGACCACCAGTTCCAAACTACCTGCCTTCTTTTTTTCAAGCACGCCGGGCAAATCGGTCCCATCGAGCGCCGGGCGCTCCTGGTCTTTTTAGTCAACCACGCCAATCATGTGTACAAGTCCGGCGTAGACTTTTACATGAGCGATATATTGTCGCTCTACCAGTTCGGGCTAAAACAGGATATGTTGACTTCCGATGGTGAAATGCCGCCGGGCACCTTTATTAATATTGCAAATGCCGCCGCCCTGTGCAAGCGGTTCCGTATTGCAAAATCGTTCATCCAGGAATACACCGGAAGTTTACATCCCGATGAGCGAGAGGGCGCAATCAGCATTGCGTCGGCGTTTCTCTGCTTCCAACAGGGCAAGTTCAGCGACGCCAGCAGCCTTGCCAACAATGCTGACCTGTCTTCCTTGCGCTATGCCTTGATTGCCAAACCCTTGATGCTGAAGAGTGCTTATGAGGAGTTGGCAATTTCGAAAACCTCCGGCAACACCACGCATTTGTCCTCGCAAATAGACGCCTTCCGTCAGTACCTCAAACGGGACAAGAACATCCATGCCGACAGGAAAGAGAGCTATAAAAAGTTCATCAACCTGACCCGCCAGACAACTTCCGCCCTGGTCAAAGGCTATATCAATTCCACCGTCAAAATGCGCCTGCTGAAAGCCGTTCATTCGGAGAATCCTCCTTTCGCACAGGACTGGCTGGAAGCCAAGATTCTCGCCATCCCTGTAAAAGCCGGGAAGCGCTGATGCCAGCGCTTCCCGATTGCACCCCATCGGCATTAATTGCTGATGATGTCTTCCGTCACCACGAATTCGGTCACGGTTTGCCCGCAAATTGTGGCGAAGTAGAAAAAGTGCCTGCCCGAGCTAAGCCCGGTGAACGTGTGGTTCGCCTGTCCAATTTGTTGCTCTTGGCTCTGGTAGCCGTCGCTCAACCGGACGTATTTCACCACGTACCCGGTGGCTTCTTGCGCCCCCAACCAGGTGTAGGAAATGGAGGAACTACTTTGCCCTATCTTGGTGACGTTCGATGGAGCGGCACAGCTTTCATCGCTCGCAGGAGCAGCCGCAAAGGCGAAAACCACGAACAAAAGCGCCATGCCGAGAGAGTAAAAAGCTGCCCGTCCCGGCTTGACTGTCTTTGCCTGCGAGACGGATGGCAGGCTCATCTTTTCAAAAATTTTCATATTGCACAAATAGTTTTGGGCGAGAGCGGAGGCAAACGAAGCCCAGGCAGCGGCAGCGGCATTTTGCCGCTGGCTGTGCGCTGTTTGGGGTGGCGAATGCGCCCCGGTCTGCGATGATGGATGACTTTTGATGGGTGCTCGATACAGCGTGTGGGATTGGGTAGCTCCCTTTGTTCACTCAATCCAAGAGGGTTTTTCAAACCCTTTCTCCGACAGTTTCAAGTAGACATGGCTGTGAAATGCTCGAATGGTTAACAGCCTTTGAAGATTTTTTTGAAAAAAAGAACCAAAGCCCTGCGTTGTACCTTAAAACGGTAGTTTTTTGCATTACCAACTTTCATCAATTTTCAGTCAACGACCGCTGCGCAGGCACCTGAAAACCAGTCTACCGGCGGTTTCAAAAAGACTTGACTAATGAACCGACATCTACGCTTACTC
>CAZHLB010000476.1:0-5590 GCA_964533005.1 uncultured Saprospiraceae bacterium | reverse complement strand
AAGAAGAATAATGGATGAAATAGTGAGGCTGCATCATAAGTCGTCAAACACGCCTCCAAGGCGCTTTTGTCATCCTGAAAGGAACTGTGCCGTCTCATGTGTGCCGTAGGAAAGTGACTTCCACACGGCACGCACGAGACGGAACAGTTCCTTTCAGGATGACAAAAGCGACTTGGAGGCGTGTTTGACGACTTATGATACAGACGTTCACTCAGTTTAATAATTCGAGCTAAATGCTACAAAGCTTGGCACGAACAAACGGCATCGCCGCCTTTTTCGATGAAACGGGAAAGGTCTCGCTGTTCGCCGCCCGCTTTTTGCGGGAAGCATTTAAACCGCCTTTCGAGTTTCGGGAATTGCTGAAGCAATGCTATGTGATTGGCTACCAATCGCTGTTCCTGGTGGGTTTGACCGGCTTTATCATGGGTGTGGTTTTGGACTTGCAAACTCGTCCCACCATGATTGAATTCGGCGCAGAATCATACATGCCTGCAATGGTCGGCATCTCGATTGTGCGGGAAATTGGGCCCATCGTCACGGCGCTGATTTGCGCTGGGAAAATAGCTTCGAGCATCGGCGCAGAATTAGGCTCCATGCGGGTCACGGAGCAAATTGACGCCATGGAAGTGTCTGGCACAAACCCATTTAAATACTTGGTTGTCACAAGAATAACAGCGGCGACGCTGATGCTTCCGCTGCTGGTTTTAGTGGCGGATGCGGTGGGTTTATTCGGCTCTTTTTTGGTGGAAAACCTGAAAGGCGAGGTGACTTTCCGTCTGTATTTCAACAAGGTTTTTAATAATATCGTCTATGGCGACCTGATTCCTTCCGTGCTTAAATCCTTCTTTTTTGGTTTTGCCATCGGGCTGATTGGCTGCTACAAAGGCTATTTTGCAGAAAAAGGCACGGCTGGCGTGGGGGCTTCGGCAAACGTGGCGGTGGTAATTGCTTCGATGCTGATGTTCGTGCTCGACTTTATTGCCGTGCTGATTACCGATATATTTTATGACCTCTGATTATGCCGCAAATCGCACAAATACAAGCGTCCTCAAAGATTTTCCGGCAGCGGGAAAGGGATACTCCATTGATTGAAATTCATGATTTGCACAAATCATTTGGTACTCATCACGTCTTGCGAGGCTTCAATATGGAATTATATGACCGGGAAAATTTGGTGATAGTCGGCAAGTCCGGTTCCGGTAAATCCGTGCTGTTGAAGTGCATTGTCCGGTTAGAAGATATTGATGCGGGAACGCTTAAAGTTTTGGGTAAAAATATACCCGATTTGCAGCAGGAGGAGCTTGACCGCATTCGCACCGACGTCGGTTTTTTATTCCAGGGCAGCGCACTTTACGACTCTATGACGGTGCGTGAAAACCTGCAATTTCCCTTGCGCCGCCACGCCGACCGGATGCGGGGAGAACGAGAGGAAGACCTGATTCTCAACGCATTGGAGAGCGTCGGCTTGGCGCACACGCTCGACTTGATGCCTTCCGAATTATCGGGTGGTATGAAACGGCGGGTGGCGTTGGCTCGCACCCTGATTTTGCGCCCGAAAATCATTTTATACGATGAGCCGACGAGCGGTCTTGACCCGATTACTGCAAAAGAAATAATAGAGTTGATATTGAATGTGCAACGCCAATATGACACCGCTTCGCTCATTATTACGCACGATATGGATTGCGCAAGAGTTATTTCAAACCGCATGATAATACTGGTGGATGGCGTCAATTATGGCGAGGGAACTTATCAGGAATTAGCAGCGGTGAAAGACCCGAAAATCAGGGCATTTTTTAAATAAAGCCTACGGAGGGTGGTTCTTTTTGGAGAAAAAATTTGGTTCTTGATGATTTCGTATCGGTACATCTATCATCTTGTAACCGCCCGTTTCAACGGGCGGGACGACCGATGCCCACCCCAACATCTATCATCTTTACAAAACATCCGCATCCGATGTTGATGTCTTGTAAAGATGATAGATGTGGGGTCAGGAGTGCCGCAAACCCGCCCGTTGAAACGGGCGGTTACAAGATGATAGATGTTCCCATACGAAATCACAAGGAACCAAAATTTTTCTTCAAAATGCACCTCTTTCCAAACTGAAAAGCCATGGCAAAAGAAATCAGAAATACCATCCGACTTGGCGTCTTCGTCGTGGCGGGCATTGGCATGTTCACGACTGCATTTTATTTAATTGGGAACGAGAAAAACCTGTTCGGTTCGAGGTTTCGCATCAGCACGCTCGTCAACAATGCGAGCGGTTTGCAGGTGGGAAATAATGTCAGATATGCAGGCATTGTGGTCGGCAGCGTGGAAGATATTCATATCATCAACGACTCCACTTTGCAAATTGATATGGTGCTGGAAGGAAAGGTCAGGCAATTCATTAAAAAAGACGCCGTCGCCAGTGTCGGCATGGACGGTTTGGTGGGCAATGTGATTGTAAATATTAGCCCCGGCTCAGGAAATATGCCGCCGGTGGAAGACCATGAAATCATCGCCGCTGCTACCCGCCTCGACGCCAATGTGATGATGGAGAAATTAGGTTTGACAAACGACAACGTTGCTTTGCTTTCCCAGCAATTGCTGGCAGTTTCGCAAAAACTGAATGAAGGAGAAGGCACAATTCCCCGACTGATTCGGGACTCGCTGATGGCAGTTGATTTTGCTTATTCGATTCATAACCTGCGAGTTGCTTCTGAAAATATCATGCGCCTGACCGCACAAATGCAGCAGCAAATTGACCAAATTTCCAAAGGCGGCGGGACGCTCGGCTATCTGCTCCACGACCAAACTTTGCCGCATCAACTTGAAAATATGACGAGCCGCCTCGACAGTTTATACGTTGGCAAAACGGAGCCAATTATTGAGAATTTGCGAAAATCAACGGAAGATATTGCCGCTGCCAGCGCAGAATTAAAGCTCATGCTCGAAGCCCTCGAAAATGGCGACGGCTTGGCAAATACCATCCTGCGAGACACCGCCGCAGCTCAGGATTTGAAAGCAATATTGGTGAATATCAATGCCGGAACTGCCGGTTTTACTGAAAATATGGAGGCATTGAAACACAACTTTTTATTCAGGCGATATTTCAAGAAACAGGCTAAAGGTCAGCCCAAAGATTGACGCTCATCACATCGCAGCAGGTAAATCGAAGACATATTGCAGGCGTGATATTCTGCGCACTATTTACTCAAAAATCGTTGATCATGTATCGCCAAAAATCATCCGGTTCCAGCCCCCTGTTTTTAAAACGGAAATTGGAAGAGGGGGCAGTTTTGCTCGATGTGCGTACGCACCACGAGCATGCAGGTTATCATTGGGAAGGCGCCGTCAATATTCCCTGCGAGGAAATTGAGTGCATGAAATCCTTTATCAAAGATTGGAACAAGCCCGTCGTCGTTTTCAGCGCCCAGGGAAGGCGCAGCGAAATTGCCACCCGCAAGCTCCAAAGGGCTGGCGTCGAGGCATACAATGGAGGCGCCATGTGGGATTTGGAGTCTTTTTTTGGGTGCAATTGAACGGCTCATGTCAATATACCTGCCTCTTGTGGAGAGGAATGAGGTTCACATTTTAAACTCCCCTGAAGGCATCACCTATTTTTTTCCAAAAGCCGTTGCATGGCTTCCGAGTTTGCCCCCGCTTCAAAAATAGCCCGGACGGGGATGGAGAATCCTTCCATTATGGTGCTTTCGATGTGGTCGGAAAGGATGGCTTTTTTGTGAAGTTCGTATGTATCGGGGGCTTCGATGGAAAGAAGATACTGTTCCACCGTTTTTTTCTTAGGGTCAACAATCCAATATTCCGGCACCCGGTGGGCGGCATAGTCCTTGAATTTGGTCTCGGTGTCCCGTTTGATGTTTTCGCTACCGGGTGAAAGGACTTCGACAATCAAATCGGGGATGGGATAGACGTTCATGCCCGGCTCGAAGCGGTCGGCAATTTCCTTGCGCCAAAAGGCAACATCAGGTTCGTAGTCGTTGCGGGTCATGCCGATGAGGGCTTTTTCGACCCGGACTTTGCCGAGTTGCATTTTGGAAGCGAAAAAATTGGCAATGCCGCCGAGATTCAACACGGCTTCATTGTGGTCATCGGCTGCCGGGGATTGCATGACCACACCACCATTGATGAACTCCGCCTTCATGTCCTCGTTGAGCCAGGCACGAAATTCCGCCCGTTTCAATCGCTCGTCGTCGAGACGGTGGTGGATGCGGTCGAGCAGCAGAGGCAGGGAAGGATTGTCCCACAAATTGTCTTCAAAATCAGAACCGAACATGGCTTGAAATTTTTTGTAAAAGTAGCGGTTTTGCCGGAAAGTTAGGTAGCTCTTTGTTCTGAATGGCTTTAAAATCAGCCATGTCGCCGGTAATGTCAATTTCTTTTGGAACCAAATACCTTGATATTCCAATGCCACCGGGTCTTTGATTCTTTGCTCGCATCCTGTCCCAGCAGCACCGACAACGGATGCAGCGCCTCCACCTTGTCCGCAAGTATTTTCAATATCGCAGCAAATGGCACGAACAATATCATGCCCGCCCCGCCCCAAACCAATCCACCGATAATTATGGCAATTAAAGTAGCCAACGTATTGATTTTCAATTGATGCCCCACCGCCATTGGAAATATGACGTTGGCTTCCAAATATTGCACGAAACTCAGCACTGCCACCACGCCCAACGGCTGCCAAACAGAATCAAATGTCGTCCATGCCACGACGATGGCGACCGAGCCGCCAATCATAATTCCAACATAAGGAAAGAAGGTGAGCAAAGCAGCCAACACGCCCAAATACACCGCATTTGGCAGCCCGATGAAATAGAATCCAAGAGAATTAAGCGTGCCGACAATTAAATAAACCAGCCCCATGCCTTTGGCGAATTTGAAATAAGTGGAAGTCATTTCCCGCAGGGTCGCTTTGAAGCCTTCCACGTCTTTATCGGGCACGATGAGGAGGGTGAATTTCACCAATAATTCCCGGTAATTAAGCACCAGCGCAACGAATATGGGAATCAACATCAGCCCCGCCAGCGAGCTTGCCGAGAGGGATATTGTATCCTTTACCAACGGCAATATTCCTCCCAGCAAATTCTCATAAAATTGCCGCATCATGGCAGTTTGCTCCTCCGCTCCGAAGCCAAAATAATTGCCCACATATTGCAGCAACCGCTCGCCGCCGCCCAACAATTTCTCCCGGGAACCGACCAGTTTTTCCTGCAAAAGAGACAGGCTGTTGGAGAGCAATAAAAAGAGCAAAATGCCAAATCCTGCCAGCAAAATTAGGCAGGTGGAAATGGAAACTGCCCTGCCGAGCCGCTTTTCCACCCAAATGCCGACCGGGTAATAAATGAAGCCTATCAGCATCGCAAAACTCAATGGTATGAGCAATATCCTGGCTTGATAAAGGAGAAAAAAGGCAAGCACAATAAAGAGCAAAAGCAGCGTGTAGAACCGTAAATATTGATGTGCGCTTGGTTTCATATTTTGGTTGAAAAAAACTTGGCTCATGTGGCGTCTGCGTGAAACAACTGTCTGCAAGTCCCCAACTAAGCAATTCCGCACGTAGCCTTGTGAATATCGCACCTTAACA
>CAZHLB010000475.1:0-5601 GCA_964533005.1 uncultured Saprospiraceae bacterium | reverse complement strand
CTCCGCCGAACTGGAGTTCGGCGGCACGGGGCGACAGCGCAAACGAATAAAACCACATTATTCAATGGACTACTACAAAGAGTCACTCATCCTGCACAAGCGCCTGAAAGGCAAAATCCGCATCACGCCTAAGCTCGACGTTCGCACAAAAGAAGAACTCTCCCTCGTCTACTCGCCCGGCGTGGCAGCACCCTGCCTCGAAATTGCCGAGCACCCGGAAGCAGTTTACGATTACACCATCAAAAGCAACACCGTTGCCATTGTCACCGACGGCTCGGCGGTGCTGGGCTTGGGCAATATCGGGGCGAGGGCAGCGATACCTGTGATGGAAGGCAAAGCGCTGTTGTTCAAGCGTTTCGCAAACATTGACGCCTTCCCGATTTGCATTGATTCGCAGGATGTAGATAAAATCGTGGAGACGGTGCGGCTCATTTCCCCCGTTTTTGGCGGGATTAATCTGGAAGACATCGCCGCTCCCCGCAGCTTCGAGGTGGAGGAGCGGTTGCAAGATTTGGGCATCCCCGTTTTTCACGACGACCAGCATGGAACTGCCATCGTGGTGCTGGCGGCGCTCATCAATGCGGCGAAAGTTTTGGGGAAAAGCCTGTCCGACTTGAAAGTAGTGGTTAATGGCGCAGGTGCAGCGGGCATCGCCATTGCCAAATTGCTGCTCTGCGTCAACCAGCGAGACAACCCGCAATGCCAAGCCGTGCAAGAAGTTATTTTGTGCGACACCAAAGGCATCGTCCACCGGGAACGCCCTGACTTGAACTCTGCCAAGCTGGCGATTTTGAATTTTGCCAACCTGCAAGACCGGCGAGGGGACTTGAAAGTTGCGCTGGTCGGAGCAGACGTTTTCATCGGCGTCAGCGTGGGCAATCTGCTCACCGCCGCCGATATCCGCACGATGGCGCCAGACCCCATCATTTTCGCCCTCGCCAACCCCGAACCGGAAATCATGCCTGCCGAAGCTTACGCAGGAGGCGCAGCCATTGTCGGCACGGGCAGAAGCGACTTGCCCAATCAAGTGAACAACGTGCTCGGTTTTCCCGGCATCTTCCGGGGTGCGCTCGACGCTCGTGCGAAACGCATCACTGCTTCCATGAAACTTGCTGCCGCCCATGCCATCGCCGACCATCTGCCCCATCCTACCAGGGATTGTGTGATTCCTGCCTCGCTCGACGAGTCGGTTGCGTGGCGGGTTGCAGATGCGGTGCGGGAAGTAGCGATGAAAGAATGGGTGGTAGAAGTAGCGGTTGCCTGAATGGGAAAGGAAAAACCTTAGAAAAAAAAATTTTTCAAAAGCCTTGCGCTCTGGATTCCACTTCTAAATTTGCGTCCGCTTTCCCAAAGGGGGCAGCAAAAAAGGTCGGTGAGGTAGCTCAGTCGGTAGAGCAATGGACTGAAAATCCATGTGTCGGGGGTTCGATTCCCTCTCTCACCACACAAATTTTAGAACGACCTCTTTTTCGGGATTGCCGGGAAAGAGGTCGTTTTGTTTTGAGTGGTTCAGACTAATCACTGCTTCCCAACTTGAATCATCAAGGACACCGAACCACTCCTGCCCATCCCGTTCACGCCGGAGCCGTGATACCGGTAATCTTCGTTGAAAACATTCCAAATCCCCGCCCGCAGCGTCAGCCATTTCCACTCGAAATCACCATAAACATTGACCTCTTGCCAGCCCGGTGTGCCGCCTGCCGGGATACGGTTGTCGCTTTTATCGCCTGCGGCAAGGCGGTCTTGTTTGCCAGCGGCGAGCGTTTCCAGTGTGAGCGACCAGGCGTTTTTGGAAAAATGAATGCCTGCCCTACCAAAAACCGGCGGGATGCGGCGCAACGGTTCGCTGCTCGTCACGTTTTGCCCGTACTGCCAAGCGAGTGCCGATTGCAGGCTTATGTTTTTGAAAATCAACCAGTTGGCAGCTATTTCAAAGCCTTGAACGTAGCCCTGCTCGAAGTTTTCTTTTTGAAAAACAGGATACCCGGCGATGCTGTCGCTGCCCACCCGAACCCGTGCAATCAAGTCCCGCAGTTCATTTCTGAAAACAAAAGCCTCCGCCTGCAACCGCTCTGAGCGATGCCGCCAGCCCAACTCGAAATTGTAGGTTTTTTCAGGTTTCAGGTCAGCCGTTGGCAATTCGTAGCGAAAATCAACGATGCCGAGCGAGCCGAGGTCGTCCACGTTGGGCGCTCGGAAGCCGGTGTTGAAGCTGGCGAAAAGGTTGTCTTTTTTGCTCAAGTGCCTCAAAATGGCGGCGTTCCAGACCAGTGCAGCAGGCGTCAGGTGCGCCTTGCCGATGGTTTCGTCTTCGACCCGGATGGAAAAATGATTGAAGCGCAGCCCGCCGAAGAAGCCCCACTTGCCTGTTTCCCAATGATTTAGCATAAAAATAGCGGCGCTGGCATGAGTCGAGCCGTCGGGGTATAAGCCTCTTTTGGAGGTCGCAGCGCCAGTTCCCAGGTCAGTGTCGAGGCGCTCGCTGCCGACTTGGTCGAAGTAAAATTCTGCGCCGGTCGTAGTTTGCCAATGCTCGCTTAATTTACCTTCCGCCTGCATGGATGCGCCCCACGAAGTCACCTCGTCTTCCTCAAAACGCAGGGTCTGGCTGCCGTTTTTTTGCAATTCCCGCTGTTCGCCGGAGCGATGGAGCGAGGCGGTGGCGGTGATTTTTTGTACCGCCGAACCCCAGTTCGGCGAAGCCTCCAGCCGGGCGTAGCTCAACTGCCTTTGCTGCAAAATCGTATGATTTCGGGCGAAATTCTCCAACCGGATTTTGTGAAAAACAGGCACGTCCACCTGCCGGAAAAACTGGTGTGCCAGCGTCAACGACGTCGTTTCGCTCAGGCGGAATTTGCCTTTTAAATCGAAAGCGCCTTCGTCGTAGCCGCTCGGCGACTGAGTTATAGTCGTGTCGCCGCCGACGAGGTCGCCAAAACTGCGCAACGTGCCACTTGCGAGCAGCGCCATTTTTTTGCCGGAAAAACCAGCCTGCAGGTGGGCGGTTTTTTCCATGTCTTGGCTCCGACCCTGCACGAGCGCTTTGCCGTGAAGAAAGTTTCAAACTTTCGGAAAGGTTGCCTCTTTCAGGCTGAAATTCAGGCGTTTGCGTCAAAATATTAATCGTTCCGCCGAGCGCATCCGAGCCGTAGGCGACGCTGCCGCCGCCCTTCCAAACCTCCATTCGTGTGATGCCGAACGGGTCAATCGTGTTCAAATATTGATTGGGCCCATAGCGAAAAGTGGCGTTGCTCAGGCGAATGCCATCCACGAGCAGCAAGGTTTGGTTGCCGGTCAAGCCCCGTAAAAATGGCGAGCCACCGCCGTGATTTGTTTTTTGAACGAAGACGCCGGGCACGGTTTGCAAGGCTTCCGGCGTGGTGCGGGATTGCTGGTGGAGTAGGGTTTTAGAGGTGTGGCGGGCGAGAGCGGCAGGGGTTTCATGCAATGAAACGGACGTTCGCTGGGTAGTGACGACGACTTCCTGAAGGGTGTCAGTGGCAAGTGTGTCCGGATGAAAGGGGTGTTGGGCGCTGATGGTTTTAGCGCAACATATCAATGCAAACAATACGAGTTTGGCAATTTTCATCTTGAAAAAGCAGGATAAATGTCGGCGAGGTTTTGAACCCTGCCGACGTTCGGAAAAAGCTTCGAGGCTGAATTTCGCAAAGGTTTTCAATTCCCCCTTTGCTTGTAAAACCCCTTCCGTTGCTCGTTTTCGTCGTCCAGCTTGGGTCCCTTCATAATCTTCTCCCAGTTGAAAGTCTTTTTGTAAACGTCCAGTGCCTTTTGCGGCTCGAAAATGCGGGCGTCTGCCGCTTCCAGCGTGTACGGCGTGAAGTCGGGCTGGTCGGTGAAAGAGTCTTGCAGCAGGCTCGCCGTCACGTCGTATTGATTTACATACTTGGCATTCAACAAGTTGTAAATCATGCGCATCACGCTGCCGAAGTTGGCGTGGGTGTGCGAGACGTAGCCACGTTTCACCCAGGGGCTTGCCAGCATTAAAATCGAGCGATGAGCGTCCACGTGGTCAACGCCGCCTTGCGGGTCGTCTTCGGTGATGACGATGAGCATGTTTTTCCAGTAGGGAGTGCGGCTAAGGAAGTGCAAAAGGCGACCGGTGGCGAGGTCGTTGTCAGCCATGTAACTTTCGAGGAAGGGGTAGCCGTCGGCGGGGCGAGGGTCGCTGCCGTGGTCGTTGGGGATGATAATCGTGATGAATTGAGGCATTTCACCCCCCCTGCCCCCCCTCGGAGGGGGGTTGAGTCGTTGGTTTATTTTATTTTTTATTTGGGGAGTATGTTTTTTTTTTTTTTTTCTTGGTGTAATATTTTCCCCCCCCCGCGGCCCCCCCCCCCCGCGGGGGGGGGGGCAGGGGGGGTGAGCCACCGTGCTGCAAACTCCTCCTCGAATTTTTCCATCCGAAATTGGTCGGGCACGTTCGTGTTGTAGCCCGGATAGCTACGGCTCGTGCGCTCGAAAAGCGGCGCCGGCATTGGAAAAACGACCGAGTGGCGTGCCCCGAAAAGCGTGTCAAATTTCTCCTCCGCCGGGGCGGTATACTCATTGGCTTCGCCAAAATTGAAGAAGCTAATCTCCTCTCTTTCAAGGTTTTCCCACAACCCGCCACGTTCGTTGTAATCCTCCGGGTCGGTTGCGCCGGTGGTTCGAGGGAAGCGCCTGCCGGGGGCGGTGGAAAAAGGTTTGAACTCGACGCTCGTCTGCGAATTCGCTTCGACGTACTCGTTTGGAATCGTGCCGACCATCCATTTGTGCCCGTGAATACTGGCATCGGAGTCGCAATAAAAATTATCGCTGAAAGCGAACTGGCGGGCGAGTTTCAGGTGGTTGGGCATCACATCCACGTCCCGTAGGTTTTCGGCTGGATTTTTTGAAACCTGCACCTGCCTGTCCTCGCCGAAGCGGGCAATCGTCGGGTCGCCCTTGCCTTGCGGCAGTTGACCCAAAACCTCGTCGTAAGTGCGGTTTTCCTTCGTGACGTAAACGATGTATTTGATGGGGCTTTGCCGCAAGCCAGGCAGCGGTGGCAGCGGGTTCGTGCCGTCGTCGGCGACTTCGATTTGGCGGAAAGTGTTGTCCAAAACTTGCTGCGTGTAGCGTTTCAAAGCTGCTTCATCCGGCACGTCCACCAACTGGAAACTGCCGAGTTGAATATCGCCGATGTACGAACCTTGCGGCGGCTCGACGAAGCCTGCACCGCCGTTTGCGCCAGCGCCCCAACCTCTTGCGGAGGTGATGAAAAGCCGTTTGCCGTCGGCAGAAATTTTCACCCGTGTTGGCATCCAGCCGGTGGGAATATAACCTTTGACTTTGCGCTTTTTCACGTCCACGACGGCGATGGCGTTGAGGCTGAGGCAGGCGGCGAAGAGCGTTTTTTCGTCCTTGCTCAATGCCACGCCGAAGGGCATCAAACCTCGGAACGGGTCGAGTTTGGGGTGAAATTTCAGAGGGATTTCCTTCACAACCTTGCCTTTTTTGTAGTCCAAAACCGAAATCAAATCATTCTGCGAATTGGAAATGTAGGCGAAACGGCTGCCCACTGCCACCGAATTCGGGTGCGCACCGCCGACCACTTCTTCT
>CAZHLB010000474.1:3954-5616 GCA_964533005.1 uncultured Saprospiraceae bacterium | reverse complement strand
GTTTAGATGGACGATGTCGAGAACATCGTCCATCTAAACATTTGCCACCACATCAACAATCATGTAATCATGTAATCATCAATCGTCAATCAAAAGGAACAAACCTGATTGTTATGAAAAAAATCATCTTCTCCTTCCTCCTCACCTTGCTCGCCAGCGCCGCCCTGCGTGCGCTCGACGCAAGCCTTTCCTACGCCACTTTCAAAAACGGCAGCGGCGGCTTCATCGAAGTCTATCTGCACGTAATTGGAAAAACGGTGGAGTTCCAACCCACGCTCGACAGCAACCTCCAGGCAAGCGTCGAAGTGGTCATCCTGTTCAAGAAAGCGGGGACAATCATCAAGTTCGATAAGTACCGCCTGAATAGCCCGCTGGCAAAATCGCCCATGAATTTTGTGGACGTCAAACGCTACGCCCTCGAAAACGGCGACTACGAAATCGAGGTCAGCCTGCAAGACCTTAACCGGGCTGACAATGCCGGTAAATATGCCGTCGCCTTCAACATGGATTTCAGCGACGACCGGCTGGGGCAGTCCGACATTCAGTTGCTTGCCTCTTTCAAAAAAGCCGACCCGGGCATGGAAAAGCATCCGATGGTGAAAAGCGGCTTGTACCTGGAAGCCCTGCCTGCCAATTTTTGTGGCAAAAACGCCAGCCTGCTCACCTTTTACAATGAAATCTATGGCGCAGACCGGTTCATCGGCGCAGACTACATGGTGAGCTATTTTATCGAAAAAACAGATGCGGTCGGCGAGCCGAAAATCATCAGCATTGCCCACAAACGCCGCTCGCCGGAGCCGGTTGCCGTATTGCTGCACCAAATGGACATCAGCCAATTGGAGAGCGGCAACTTCAATCTGACCGTCGAAGTGCGCAGCAGCACGAAGCAATTGTTGAGCAAAAAATCCGTGTTTTTTCAGCGCAGCAATCCCAACCTGACGGCTGACCGGGAAGACATTGCCGCCCAAGGCTTGAGCGGCGATGAGTTCGTGACAGCGATGAACGAAGACGAACTTCGCTTCAGTTTGAAAGCCATCGCCATGCAAGTTGACAAGACCGACGGCGAGTTGATGAACATCCTCATCAAAGAGAAAAAGCAAGATGCCATGCGGCTCTACCTGTTCAGCTACTGGGCAAAACAAAACCCGAATAACCCGAAAGTTGCCTACGACGCCTACATGGAAGTGGCAAAAGCCATTGACAGGAAATTTGAAAACGGCTTCGGCTACGGCTTCGAGACTGACCGGGGCAATATTTTCATGAAATACGGCGCTCCCAACGACGTGATTTCCGTCGAAAACGACCCCAGCGCACCGCCGTACGAGATTTGGTTTTACAACCAATTCCCGCAGACCGGGCAGAACAACGTCAAGTTCCTGTTTTACAACCCAAGCCTCGCCGACAACGGCTTCCTGCTCCTGCACTCCAACGCCAGGGGCGAAATCAACAACCCTCGCTGGGAAATCGAACTTTACCGAAATGCTCCCACTGAAAGCGAAGACAGTGATTTTATTGGCGGAACAAGAATGCAAGACAACGTGGGCAGGCACGCCCGGAGGCTATTTGAAGGCAATTGAATTTGGTGATTTGGCGAATTGGTGATTTGGTGAGTGGGACGTCGGACGTCCCACACACCAAATCACCAACTCGCCAAATAACCAA
>CAZHLB010000474.1:0-3944 GCA_964533005.1 uncultured Saprospiraceae bacterium | reverse complement strand
GTTTGAAGGCAACTAAAAAGGGATGAGGAATGAGGGATGAGGGATGAAAGCGACAATTCATCCCTCACCCCTCATCCCTCATCCCTAATTTGGTCTATCTTTCGCCGCTCAATGAAATGAAAAACAGAGGTGACGTCTTTTCCGAGACGCCACCTCTGTTTTTAGCTGAAATGGGCTAAGATTTCCGAAATCTTGGAGATTTCGGAAATCTGGCTGCAATCAAGTTTTGTGTCCAGAAATTTAGTCATCATACCGACCTACAACGAGCAGGAAAACGTCGAGCGAATGATTGACACCGTGCTCGCACTGCCCGAAATTTTCCACATTCTCATCGTGGACGACGGCTCGCCCGATGGCACGGCGTCGCTCGTCAAAGCCAGGCAAAAACAGCATCCGCATTCGATTTCTTTGCTGGAGCGCAGCGGCAAACTGGGCTTGGGCACTGCCTACATTGCCGGTTTTCGCTGGGGAATGGAGCGCCAATTCGACTTCATTTTCGAGATGGACTGCGACTTTTCCCACAACCCGGATGATTTGCTCCGGCTGCTCGACGCTTTGCGCAAGGGCGCAGATGTTGCCGTCGGCAGCCGCTACGTGCGGGGCGGCAAATGCGTGAATTGGCCCGCCGACCGGAAAATTCTCTCCTACGGCGCAAGTATTTACGTTCGCCTGATTACCTGGATGTGGGTGAAAGACCCCACCGCCGGTTTCGTAGGCTACCGCCGCAACGTGCTGGAAACCATTGATTTGGATAAAATCAAGTTCAGCGGCTATGCCTTCCAGATTGAGATGAAGTTTGCCGCCAGGCAGCTTGGCTTCAAGCTGGTGGAAATTCCCATCACCTTCACCGACCGCATCGAAGGCAGCTCGAAAATGTCGCATGGCATCGTCAAGGAAGCCATCCGGGGCGTGTTGCAGATGAAGTGGATGAGCTTTTTCGAGAGCTTTCGGAAGGAGGAGGAGGCGGATGTTTCGGCGGTGGAGTTGGAGCGGGGAAAATGATGGGCGTATAGTTTCTACGAGGCTTCCTTCTTCTTCCACAAATTCGACAACGGGTCGTAGCCAAGCATAAACCACTCATGGTAGAAGGTAGCAAGGTAAAAGTCCTCCCCGTCAAACTTGTCGCATATGGCTATGAACCCAGACCGAAAAGCGGGGTCTTCCACGTAGCTCAAATCCTTGATGTACAACACCAGTTTGGAGCGGTCTTCACTGAAAAAATAGTGCAAAATCACGATGTCGGCATGGTAATTTGAACCGAATGGCAGCAACACGGCAGCGCCGCCTACTTGCATAAATTCAGGGTCGGATGCCGGCTTGGATTCAGGAAATTCCTTTTGCCACGTGGCATAAAACTGCTGCGACCGGGGGTCATGCTTAACGAAAACGCCGCTCCATTTTTCCGGGCCTTCATGCTTCCCTCCCACGATTTGGTCGTAGCGAGTTTTTTTGATGGCGGCAAGCGTCGCTGGAGAAAGGTCTTTGATTTTCATGGATGAATGATTTAATCGCAGGCGTGAACCCACCTTTCCGAAAGTTCTAAACTTTCGGAAAGGTTGACTCGACTTTGTTTTCTTCCAATTTTTTAAGCTGACATTTTTCAATCTCAAATCATTCCCCACATCCGCACCAAAATCTCCGACCCTTCCGCCACCAAAACGCTCTTCGGCTGCCGCTTCAAAACCTCTGCCAGCGCCTTGCCATACAGTCCCTCGCCATCCACCTGGATTTCATATTCTTTCACCGGATAAACCTGCCACGCAGGATGTTCCACCGCATATTCCAGCGTCGTTTTTCGGCTGATTTTGGTGAAACCCCACGGCTGCTCCGTGAAATATTCCCCCTCGCTGCCCGGCAAAAACGGGGTGGGGTGGGGGAGCGCCCGTGCGGAAATTTTGCTCCAACTACTGCCCGTTTTCCATTCGTAAGCCACCTTCAATTCCTCCCCGCCCGCCGTCCCCCAGGCATGGCGCATTGGTAAAGTCGAGTAACTCTCACCGTACAAAACGTTGGCTGACAAGGCAATAACTGGCTTCGGCACCAGCTCTTTGATGAAAACCACGCCACGCCGCCACTCGCCGCCCACCTTCCGCCGGACGTAAAATCGCAGGTTGACCTCCGGGAATTCCCGGTGGAAAACGGCTGGCAAACCCAGCACTTTCGTTCGCAAAAACATGAAACCGACGAGGCTGATGTAGGTCTGCCCATTCCAAAAATCCAGTTCCGTTTTCGCAGGCAGGTATTTCTCCAAAATGGTAGGCTCGACGGCGTAGTTGACGAGGATGAGTTTGCGCCATTCGCCGGTGAGGAAGACGGGGCGTTTTGAAGCTGTTTGGCTCATGATGCCCTGACAACAGGGCAAAGTGATGGAGGTTTAAAGAATTCGAAGAGCCTTTGCTGGCTTTGTTTTTCTCCAAACCTGCTTCCCCCGGCTCCTTGCCTTTGCCCGAACTAATTGCCCGCCGTCGCATTTTTTACCTTTGCAAACTTTTGTCGAAAAGAGCCGAATGGAGAGAGGTGTTTGGTAGGAAAATTTTTGAAAAAATTTTCCAATCAAACACCTCTCTCCAAAGAGTTTCAAAACCATGTTTCCAAAATACAACGTCATCGTAGTAGGTGCAGGTCACGCAGGTTGCGAAGCAGCCGTCGCCGCCGCCAACCTCGGCAGCAGGGTGCTGCTGGTCACGATGAACATGCAGACCATCGCCCAGATGTCGTGCAACCCGGCGATGGGCGGCGTGGCGAAAGGGCAAATTGTGCGGGAAATTGACGCTCTCGGCGGCTATTCCGGCATCGTTACTGATTGCACTGCCGTGCAATTTCGGATGCTCAATCGCTCGAAGGGACCTGCCATGTGGTCGCCACGAGCGCAGAGCGACCGGATGCGGTTTGCCGCAAAATGGCGGCAAATGCTCGAAGCGCACCCCAATATTGATTTCTGGCAAGACATGGTCAGCAGTCTTTTGGTCGAAGGCGAACAGGTGCAGGGCGTGGTTACGGGTATGGGCTTGAAGATTGAAAGTCAGGCAGTTGTGCTGACCAACGGCACTTTTTTGAACGGCATCATCCATATCGGCGAAAAGCAACTCGGCGGCGGAAGGGCAGGCGAAAAAGCGGCAAAAGGCATCACCGAGCAACTCATCCAACTCGGCTTCGAGGCAGGCAGAATGAAAACCGGCACCCCACCCCGGCTCGACGGTCGCAGCCTCGATTATTCAAAAATGGAAGTGCAGGAAGGCGACGACCCGCCTGGCAAATTCAGCTTCACGGACACGCCCCGGCTCGAAAAACAACTGCCCTGCCACATCACTTACACCAACGACGAGGTGCATGAAATCCTGAAAACCGGCTTCGAGCAGTCGCCGATGTTTACCGGCAGAATTCAGGGCAGGGGACCCCGCTACTGCCCCAGCATCGAAGACAAAATCAACCGCTTCGCAGACAAGGAACGGCACCAGCTTTTTGTCGAGCCGGAAGGCTGGGACACCGTTGAAATTTACGTCAACGGCTTCTCCTCATCGCTGCCGGAAGACGTGCAATTCAAGGCATTGCGGCGCATTCCCGGTTTTGAAAATGCCAAAATGTTCCGCCCCGGCTACGCCATCGAGTACGACTATTTTCCGCCGCACCAACTCAAACTTTCGCTGGAAACGCACCGGGTGAAAAACCTTTTTTTTGCCGGTCAAATCAACGGCACGACGGGCTACGAAGAAGCGGGTTGCCAGGGTTTGATGGCTGGCATCAATGCCCACCTGGCAATCAACGAGCAAGAGCCGCTGGTCTTGAAAAGGTCGGAAGCCTACATCGGCGTCCTCATTGATGACCTCGTGAACAAAGGCACGGAGGAACCCTACCGCATGTTCACCAGCCGAGCCGAGTACCGCATTTTGCTTCGCCAGGACAACGCCGATTTGCGGCTGACGCCGCTGCTGGATGACCTGTGC
>CAZHLB010000473.1:0-5646 GCA_964533005.1 uncultured Saprospiraceae bacterium | reverse complement strand
AAAACCCCCCCCCCACCCCAAAAATTTCCCCCCAAAAATTTCCCTCCCCCGGAACTCTATTTTCGAGATGTCATCTTTCGGCAAAAATTCAATGCAGATGAAATTCCTGGTCTTTGGCTTTCCACTCCTTTTTCTCATCGTTTTTTCCACCGGTTGCGCTTCGAGGTACCATTTGATTGAACCGCTTTCCGTTGATTTTGACCATCGGGTTGACACGATTCCGGGGACGAGTTTCGCCGTTTCGTGGCGCTACGACGTGCTCAAGGAAGCTGGCAACCGAGCCTATCCACGCATCGAAAAGCAGCAAGGTGTCAGCTTGCTGGCAGTGCGCCTGGAAAATTTTGGGGAGGACACTTTGCTTTTTCCCGAAGACCTGCTCATCATCGCCGGAGAGGACACCTTGCCGCCATTTTATGTCGAAGAAACCATCGCCATGTTCGAGCGGCGCAACAAAAATGATGGTCTCATCACCGTCACCAGTTTTTACGACCTGTTCGTTGCCTTGTTTATCATGATTCCGTACGCCGTGAATGAAGGAATTAAAAGAAATGCGAACAACGACATGGCGGCTGAATTGGAAGATTACTACCTGATTTACAGCACCGTTTTGCCTGGTAAAAAAGTAGCAGGTTTGCTTGCCTTGCCTGTCGTGCGACCCGGTACGCCACTGAAATTTTTCTATCGAAAAAGATAACCTCGTCTGGGGGCATTGCGCCTTGAAACGGTATTGCTTTTTGAGTGTGGTGGTGTTTTCTGCCACCCTACCCTTTTCCACTCAAATGCCCGGATGATTCAATCACCTCCATCTTGCCCATTTCAACCTGACATTTCTTGCCGGACACATCTTCCTGTCAATAATTTCCTCATTTGCCACCTGACCCGTTTGCCCTCTGCAAACCTGTCCCTTGGCGCAAACCCATGTTTTTGCCATGAAAATCAATCTTACACTCCTCGCTTTGTTTTGCTGCCTTTTTTCAGCAACCACCTCCATTTCACAAGGGAACGAACGGTTCGTTAGAAAAAACCAGACGCCTCCAACACTTGCCACCCATCCAAGCTTGGCTAACTGGATGGTGGAAAGTGAAGCAAGTTTCTCCCAGTTTTTGCCGCTTGGCTTTGGTTTTCAATCCTTTACGCCTGAAAACCAATCCGCCCAAAGCCTGCAAAAAATGCCGGAGCAACCAACCAACCCAGCCCTAAAATCCATGGAACTGCAACGTCAAAACCGCCTGCCGGAAAACCTGAAAAACAAGTTGCCACCCTTTGAAAGCGCATCGAACAGTCAAGCCACGAACTCGAAAGCTCTTCATTTTCGAGGTGGCAATTTCCAACTGGATTCGACTTACTTTTTTGACTACTTCTCCAGTTCCGACGCTCCCTGGGAAAAAATTTTCTACACCTACGATTCGCTCGGCAGGAAAACCGAGGAACTCCACCAGGTAGATTTTGGCTGGGGCGCAGGTTACGAGAACTATTCCCGGCGCTTGTATTTCTATGGCTCGGAAGGAAAATTGAAATCGGAGTTGGGGCAATATGCCAACGGTTTGCTTTGGCAAGACGCTGAACAGGTGTACTATTCCTACGACGAGAGCGCCAGGCTGAGCGAAAAAGTCCTCCGCTTCGATTACGGCGGATGGGAAGATGTTTACCGGGAAACGAGAATTTACCACTCCGACTTCCCCGACCCAGACACGACGCTTTACCTGAGCCGCTGGGACTTGGGCGAATGGTCGCTCGAAGCCATGGAAGCATTCACCCGCCTCGTGAATGGCTCGACAGAAAGTGCAATCGTGTGGGGGAAAGATTTCCAGACAGGAGAGTTGGTGAAAATCTACCGTTCCTTTTTCAGCTACAACTCGCTCCAGCAACTGGCTGAAATTTCCTACCAATCTCCATGTTACTTCATGCCCGACGAATGGTTCTCAGGCTCGAAATACACTTTTTCCTACGATGCCGCAGGCAATGAAACCGAGGCGCTGGTTGCCTATTTCCAACAGAATTCGGAAAGCTGGTACCTGGCAAACCGCCTCGTCAAAACTTACGACGAACAAGGAAACCTGCTTTCGGAATCCTTCCAATCCCAGGGCTTCGGGGAAAATTTCGTCTGGGAAAACAGCAACCGTTTCACCCAAAAGCTGAATTCGCAAGGTCAAATCGCCCAGGTTAAGGGTTTCAACTGGAACTTCTCCCTGTCCGATTGGTGGCTAACCTGGCAAAACGATTTTGCCTACAACGAACTGGGTCTCCGGGTCGAAGAAGAATTTGGCTACTTCGATTATTGCACTGCTTCCATCGTGCCATCTTCCAAACTAACCAATACCTACAACGATTTTGGGCAACTCGCCGAGCAAACCTATTCCATTTGGACAGGTACAATCTGGTCGCCGCTGGGCAAAGCTTTGGCGCAATACGATAGCACTGGGATGCTGGCTGAATTGATTTACCAATATTTTGACCTGAGCGAATGGGTGAACAACAGGCGGCAAGAGTATTCCTACGATTCCACCGGGCAGGTGGCAGAAATCAAAATTTATCAATGGTACTTCGTGGAATGGTACCTGCGCAACCGGGTGGTTTTCAGCTACAACCAGGAGGGGTTGTTAACTTACCAGACCTACCAACACTTGTCGCCGGATGGCTGGAAAAACTTGAACAGGTGGCTTTTCGATTACTTCCCGGATGGTAAAATGAGCAGCGAGACGTATGAATTCTTCCAGGAATTGACGTGGTTGAAAATTTTCCAAGCGCACTATTCCTACGATGCCAATGGCTTCCTGGCGGAAATTTGGACGGAGCTTAAAAACTTCCAAACCGGCGAATTCCAGAATGATTATATGGCTTTATTCACCAATAATGAAGAAGGAAAACCCATCCATTCCAGCTATTTTACCTGGCGCAATGATTTGGAGGATTGGCACCCTACCTGGCAGGATAGTCTGGAGTACGATGCCACTTGGGGAGAATTGGTGAAGTCTGTCAGCCAGTGGTACACGCCGACGACTCCAACGTGGGTTACTAATTATGCCTTCACTCATTTTTGGAGCGAACTCAATTCATTAGCCACCACCGAGCCAGCCGCCGCTTTCGATTGTC
This sequence comes from uncultured Saprospiraceae bacterium, assembly GCA_964533005.1. Taxonomy (GTDB): domain Bacteria; phylum Bacteroidota; class Bacteroidia; order Chitinophagales; family Saprospiraceae; genus UBA6168. The sequence continues at coordinate 2,553 of CAZHLB010000473.1, read as the reverse complement.
GCCTTCCCAACCCTTACCTCGCAGGCAGCCCTATCGTTTGCGGCGACGAAATCAGCGCCCAACCCAAGCAACTCCTTGTTTATGATTTGCTCGGCAGATTGCAAGTGGAACAGCCGTTCAGCTATCAAACTGAAATCGAGCAAGACTTGACGCCAGGGAGTTATTTTCTGGTGGTGAAGGATGAAAAAGGCAGCAGCTATCGCAGAAAAATTGTGGTCAGGTAGGGTTGTTTTTCCCGCAAAGTCCGCAAAGCAACAAAGGGCGCCAAGTTTGCCTTAGCGCCCTTTGCTACTTTGTGGACTTTGCGGGAAAACTATGCGCAACTCACTCATTCTCAAGCCAAAGGCGCACACCAACATATCCTCTCGCACCCACCAGCGGCGCCCAAACCTGCATCGCATCGAAGTACTCTCCGTAAGGATTTTCCCAGTCAACGATGGCATGTTCCTGCGTGAAATTCGTCAGGTTTTCGCCGCCGACATAGACCTCGAAAGTCTTGAAGCGGCGAGTCACCTGGGCATTCACCAACACGTAGGCAGGCGCATCGCCTTTGAAATTTTCAATCAAAACGGAAGGCGTGTGATGCGCATCGGCGAAGCGTTGTTTGCCGGTGTACTGGACGTTTGTGTTGAACATCCATTTTTCGCCTGGCGTCTCGTAATCGAGGGTCGCAAGCGCCCGGTGGCGAGCATTCAAAGGTTTTTGCCGAAGCGCTCCCCCACCCCCCCCGCCCCCTGAAGGGGAGAAGCCGTAGGTGATTTGCACGTCGTTCAGTTTGTATGCCAGCTTGATATTCAAGCCTTTAGCAACGTTCATCGAGCCGAGAAGCAGCAGGCTGTTGGAAAAACTCTTGCCGTCGAGGTTGTAAAAAAGCACCTTGCCATGCTCCGATTCCATGTCCATCACGACCTGATTGCGGAATTCGGTGCGGTACAAATCAGCAACGAACGAGGCTTTTTTTCCGAGCAGGTCAAAGTTCTGGGTGTAGTTCATGCCGAAATTCCAGGCGTCCTCCATGTTTAATTCTTCCTGCACCACGAGCAAGCGGTTACTGGCAAGCACCGCAATATTTTCAGCAATGATTTGCGCCGTGCGCAAACCACGACCTGCACTCAGGCGGAGGATTTGATTGTCGGTGAAATTGTATTTCAAATTCAGCCGGGGCGTGAAAATCAGCCCGAATTCATTGTGCCGGTCGAGCCGTGCGCCTGCCAGCATTCCGAAGCCACTGGTTTTTTGCTTGCCATCGCCTGCTTCCCGTTGCTCGACCCCGTTGAAAACGTACTCGGCATAAACGCCCGGCACACTTTCCACCCGGTCAAAATTCGTGTCGTCGAGGCGCTCGGCGTACTTGTCGTACTGGTAGCTGGCTCCCAAATTCAGTTTGTGGTCAGCATTCCCACCGACGGCGGTGGCAAACAACACGTTGGTAAACAGGCTTTTCTGCGTCCCATCGTAGTTAGTTCTGCCAAAAAGGTTGTCGGTTTCGTGCCAGGAAGCATTGTAAATGAAGCCCATCGAAGTGTTCTCGTCCTCAAAACCGATGTACCCGAATTTCCCAAAAACATCCAACCGCCTGTTCTTCTGATGAATGCGATAGGGCGGGTTGGTCGGCGAATCAGGTACGTCGTCAAAGGCTTCCATTTGACCACTGTTGCGTTCGTCCAGGATTGCCTGCACGTTGAACTGTGTGCTGAATTTGTCGCCCACGTAGTAGTTGCGCCAAAGCCCGTCGAGGGTCATTTTTTTCGGCAAATCCAAAAACGTGTCGCCGTTGCGGTCGAACTCGCCCCGATTGACACTTCCGTGCAAAAGCAAGCCCGTGCTCCAGTTTTCCGTCCATTTTTTATTCAGATGCAAATTGACCTCGCCTCGCTCCGTCGTTGCTCCGAAGACGTTGAGAAAGAACGGTTTAGCGTTCCACGGCTTTTCCAATTCGACGTTGATTTGACCGGCGATTGCCTGGTAGCCGTTCTGCACCGTGCTTGTTCCCTTTGAAATTTGGATGCCCGAAACCCAGGTACCCGGCACAAATTCCAACGCCAGCGGGCTGCCCAATCCGGTAAAAGCAGGACGTTTTTCGAGCAATAACTGCGTGTAAATGCCTCGCAAACCGAGCATTTGAATCTCCGTGGCACTCGTGATGGCGTCTTGTTGCATCACGTCCACCGCCCCGTTGGTCTCGAAGCTTTCCGCCAAATTGCAACAGGCGGCTTTTTTCAATTCGCAACTGGAAATGCTTTCGATGTTCACCGGGTCGAGCGTCGAGGTGAAATTGTCGGTGCCGTGCGCTTCGACCGTCACGGTCGAAAGCTCGGTGACGCCTTCGATTTTGATGCGCACCGTGTCTTCGTTGGGAAAAACTTCGATAAGCATTGGCTCATAGCCAACGTATTGGATGAGCAGGTTGGCGGTATCGGCTTGTTTCGGCAAAAAGAAATCGCCGTTTTCGTCGGCAACCGTGCCTTCGGTCGTGCCTTCCCATTGAACGGTGGCGCCGATGAGCGGCTCGCCTTGCTCGTTGAAGACGTTGCCAAAAACTTGCTGCGCAAA
>CAZHLB010000472.1:0-5649 GCA_964533005.1 uncultured Saprospiraceae bacterium | reverse complement strand
GCATTTGTTTTTTCTCAAAAATACGCTTTTCACCTTAAAAAGGGGATGAGCGAAGCGATTTTACCAAATTAAAAAATTCACTCGGCATTCCATTTAAAAATGGAATCGCAAGGACACGACTGATAATTGCTGGCATTATCTATATCTTTTTAGCGCCCTCTGGAGTTGCATCGTTTTTTATAAGAGGATGGAGGTTGTCAATTGTCAAAAACCTGGGATTACAAAGTAGAAATGTGCAACTGCTTCCAAAGATTGGCAATTTGCTTTCTATCGGGAATTTCATAAAAGAAGGAATTAAACTGATAGGTGCAAGAGCAGTTTATGATTTTCCAAAAATATTTATTTTGGTTGCGATAGGCTATGACCACATAGGTTTGATAGTAGACTGGATTGATTATTTAATAACCTATTTGTCTGGAGACTCTATCCCAAAATTTACAGACAAGCTTGAAGAGTCTACTATCAATTTTTCCACCACTTTAGGGATTGAACTTGGGTTTTTCTTTTTATTTTCCTTGATTGTTACTCCTGCCTACAAGATACTAGAGTTGAAATATTCCGTAAAAATGATTAAATACATAGATTTTTTCAGTTTGGCAGAATTGAAAAAAAGTTTTGGCTTATATTACAAGTACAACATTACCACTATCGGAATGTATTTTTGGGATGTCCTTCTTTCCGTTCTAAGCGTAGTTGTAGGCATTATTTTGCTCATGTTGTTTCCTTTGTTGCTGCCTTTTGTACATCCGATTTATAAGCTTTTATTTTGTCATTTTCCTAAATCTTATGGCTATGGTCTATTGGCAAGGCGGATGTATTTAAATGGAGATTTAATCCCAGCCGATTCAATTTTGTCAAAAAATAATTGAGGCAATAGTTGGAGAAGACAAGTGAGAACCAGTTGGTGCTGGTCTTTTCTGTTTGTTCGGGCAGTGCTCTGTCCAGTCGTGGTTACCTTCGGACTTTGTCCGATTTTGCTTTTGCTTCCATGCAATATCGAATAAAGTCTGGCACGAGCGGGCACAACAGACTTGCACAAACATCGTTCGCAGTTAACACCGTGTATAACGACCATAGCTGGCAGTTCAGCAAACGCACAAACCAACACGCCGCCAGCTACGTATCATACACATAAGTTCGTTGTGGATTTTCTCTTTTCCCGCCGGAACTTGTCTTTCAGCAATTAACCTATCCGGTATCTTTAGCCGATGAAAAAGTTTGCACTCCTTCTCAGCTACGCTATTTTTCTTGTCGAGGTTCATGCCACTACGCTTCATATCGGTTCTGGCTACCCCTACCCTACTTTCGAGCAAGCAGCCGCAGACGCCCAACCTGGCGACACCCTTCTTTTCCATGCAGGCGTCCACTTCGGCGGGCAATATGTTGAAAACTTGCAAGGCATGCCGGATGCCTGGATTTTCATTCAAAATGCGCCAGGCGAGGAAGCCATTCTCGAAAGCGGAAACAATGCCATTCAACTGACAGACCCGGCTTACCTGCATATCAGCGGGTTGATTTTCCAGCACCAAACCGGCAACGGCGTAAACACCGACGACGGTGGTTCTTACGATACTCCTGCCCATCACATTATTCTTGAAAATTGTACTTTCCGGGACATGTCGGCTACCGGCAACAACGACTTGCTGAAACTCTCCGGGTTGGACTATTTTGAAATTCGCAATTGTACCTTTCTAAACGGCGCAGAAGGCGGTAGCGGAATTGACATGGTCGGTTGTCATCATGGAATCATCGAGCGAAATTCCTTTGAAAACATGGGTTCCAACTCTATTCAGGCGAAAGGCGGTACGGAGTATATTCGTATCGAAGCCAATTTTTTTCTCGATGGAGGACAACGCACACTCAATCTCGGCGGCAGCACAGGCTTGCAATTTTTCCGTCCTGACACTGCGCATTTCGAGGCGGCGAATTTGCAGGTATATTCCAACATTATCGTCGGCTCCTGGGCGGCGATAGCTTATGTCGGCTCGGTAAATGTCGAAGTGGTAAACAACACGATTTATCAACCTGAAAACTGGGTCATCCGCATTTTGCAAGAAACCGTTGACCCTGATTATTTCCTCGAATGTGGCGACAATACTTTTCGCAATAATATTATTTACCTCGGCGAAAACCTCAGCACAGAAACTAACATAGGCCCAAATACCCGCCCTGAAACATTCACCTTTTCCAATAACCTTTGGTATAATTACGATAACCCAAACTGGACGGGCCCCAGCATTCCCGTAACCGATGTAAACGGCATTATCAATCAAAACCCGCTTTTTGCAAGTCCCGATACTTATGATTTTCATATTCCACCAAACAGCCCAGCCGCCAGTGCAGGCTTTGCTATTAATGCGCTACAAGTGGATTTTTACGGACAGGGCTTTGCAAATCCTCCTTCTATTGGAGCGGCGGAAGCCAATCCGGTTTCAGATATTTTGCCACCTGCATCGCAGATGACTGCTTTCGAGATTTTCCCAAATCCCGGTGGTTCACGACTAACGGTTCAGTATTCATTGGCAAGTAAATCGAAAATGCGATTGGAAATAGCCGAACAAACAGGTCGTCAAGTTGCTGTACTGGATGAAGGTTTCAAGCCAGATGGTATTTACGAACAGTCATTCGATTTGCAACTTGCAAGCGGTTGGTATGTGGTGAAAATATGGGCAGGGCAGCAATTGATTACACGGAAATGGATTAATATTCGGTAAATCCAAAAAGAAAAGGAAGATGGTTTATACTGCTGCGCAGTGGTCTAAGGACGCCTCTGCTCAAGCCGGTGTTTAATCGACTCCTTTCCAGTTTTTTCTTCAAAACCAAGGAATCCCTTCAAAAATAAAACCGCTGCTTCGGCGAAGCTGCAAAACATACCAGTAATTTGTCCATCCCATATACCAGTCTCTTTTTTACTATAAGCAGGCTGTTTTTACCACAAAAACCTATTTTGAGCCGATTTTCCGCAACACGCCTGTTTCACAATAACTTCAGATGAGAACAGCACTACCATTCCGCTACTTTTTTGCTGGCATCCTCTGCATGATGTTAATCGCCAACCTTGCTAACGCCAACATCCCTTTGGGAAACTATTCGGTGACCGTCACGAATAGTGGCGCTTGTTCGACGGAAGTTTCTTTCTTGGTTGATAATAATTGTCCGCCGATAGTGCTTACGGCAACCATCATTCAGGACACTTGCGGACTTGGCACCGGCGAAATAAACCTCTGAAAACTTACCTGCCGGGGTTTACCAAATCACGGCGCTCGATGCCAACGACTGCGAGGTTTCGGAATTAATCCTCATCAATGTTCCCGTGCCAGTGGACGTGGAATTGGGTGAAGACAGGTTCATAGAATTGGGCGAAGGCGCTACCCTTCAAGCTCTGGTGAACGTGCCGTTTGACTCGCTATCGAGCATAATTTGGACGGGATTGGACTCTGTGGAATGCCCGACTTGCCTTACGCAGCCTGTTTTTCCGCTCGTCACGACAAGCTATTTGGTAAGCATAATTGGTGAAAATGGCTGCCAGGACGAGGATGATATGACGGTATTTGTGGATAGACGAAAGCAGCTTTTTATACCGAATACTTTTTCGCCAAATGGCGATGGTGTGAATGACTTGCTGCACGTATTTGCAAAATATAAACCGCCCCACTTGTCTTGCCAAGCCGTTTAAGTCACCCTCATAGAGGCGAGATGGCTGAATCAGGCAGCGATGAGCAAGAATTGGGTTATTACCGGGCTAACTGCACGTTAAAAGCACGAAGCCCTTTTGCACTTCGCTCAACCTCAAAGGTGACTTTGTCATTCACCCTTACTGGATCTATCAGTCCGTTCACATGCACAAAAATGCTGTCTCTTGTTGCCTCGTCGGTAATGAACCCATATCCCTTATCGTCATCAAAATAATTGACTTTGCCTTTTCTTATCACATCCACAGGTTCATCCACTCTTTTCGGAACGCCGATTTCTATTTCATCCAAACTAATTTTCTTTTTCATATTGGGGTCGGGCGGCGTGGAAGTTATATTCCCATCCTCATCCACGTATGCAATCATATCTTCAAACGACTTCTTTTCCGTGGAGTTCGATTTTCTTTGTTCCTTCCTCATTTCCTTACTCTGCTTCTTTTTTTGCTTAGTTTTTTCTTTTTCTTTTTTGTTGTAGGTCTCTTTTGATTTTGCCATATTTTTCTTTTTTTAGTTATTCGGTTGTATAGGAAACTGTGAATCGTCCTGCTATAAACCGAAAATAGCCCCGGAGTTAAAACTCCGGAGCTACTTCTCCCGGATTTTATTTTTTGTCAAAAACAAAAAAATAAAATCCTGCTAATTACCATCTGTTGCCGCGGTTGAAAGAACCGCCATTATCCCTACCGCCGCCACGGGATCCACCCCCGTCACGGTTTTCTCTTGGCTCGGCTTTTTTAACGACGATGGTTCTGCCATCCAGTTCGGACTCATTCAACTGTTTGATGGCAGTGTGAGCCTCATCATCGTTGGGCATTTCCACGAAGCCGAAGCCTTTGGACCTGCCAGTCATTTTATCTGTGATAACACTGGCAGAAGAGACTTCGCCAAATTCTTGAAAAGCCTCTTTGAGGTCTTCAGACTGAGTATCGAAACTCAGTTTTGCTGCAAAAATATTCATTGAAAAAAATTAAAAAATGTGAAAAATGAGGAATTCGATGAGAAGCAAAATCATTCGGGGAACGAGGAAGGGAAGTAAAGCAAGAAGAGAACTGACGGCAGAAATACTGACTTTCAGAGACAATGCTTGCCGGACTGTCGGATACAACTTTCCGGGTATTTATCGTACTAAACAAAAAATTACTCAAAATATCAGCACAAAGGTAAGTTGAAATCCAGAAGAACAAAGGAAAAGCAATTTTTTTTTTTTGAGCTTGTAAGCCATGCAAAATCTAGACCCTTAGCATGCCTTGCGGCATAGTAAGATTCTGCACCATTGTGATACAAGAAGACATGGCTATATCGGAAATCTCCAAAAAGGGCGCCGCCGAGTTTTCTTATATCAGAAGGTGTCTTTACCCAGCTCGACGTTTTCGCATCGAAATTTCCAAGTTTCTGCAGCTCTCGATATTGTTATTCTGATAAAATCGAAATGCCCATTTCAGCAGCCATTTCAATAGTGCTATTTTCCTGTTTATGTTCTTTCCTTGACTCCAGCGCTTCATGGTCATAACATACACTTCTGCGACCTTTAGGGCTTTCCGCTGAACAATCATAAAAAATGTATTCGCCCGTTTTTCCATCGTGAGCTACAACATCCGGTTCGCCACCGGTTCTTTCCATTTCATTGAGCCACCATAATTTTTTAGGATTAGCTTCCAGCTTTGCTTGTACTTTAGCCCATTCAAGACCTTGATGGCGGTTCCTGTTTTTCTCAAAACGGGCTTTCAATGCGCTTAGTAGTTCCTCACCATGTTCTGGTGACAATTCCTTTTTATTGCTTTTTATGCTTGTCGTACTTTTATATTTTCTTTGTTGAATTGGTATATCAAGCGTACTGATTGTCTAAATATAATTCAAGAGCCCGTTGTTCACAAGTCTTCTTTAAGAATCATCTCGACTTTCGAGCATTGGTGGGAGTGGATGGAAGTGACGGTTGGAAATCGGCATTAGCGGAGGG
>CAZHLB010000471.1:1747-5662 GCA_964533005.1 uncultured Saprospiraceae bacterium | reverse complement strand
CTTTCAGAAAATGGTGACGGGGTGGATGGCAGGGGAGGCGTATGGAAAATTGAAGAATGACCAACAGACCAAGAAATATGAACCAAAACCATATCTTATATGAATCGGAAAAAAGACACGCAAGCCAACTATTTTGACGGATTGCCCACCGCCTATTATGATGCCGTCTTTCAAGACGGGAAATTCTTCGACCCCCAAACCGGGAATGAAATCCTTCTCAAAGAAAGAGCCAGGGTAAGAATTCAAACCCTCCGTTCCGATGTGCTGAATGAGGAATACCAAAAGCACTTGGAAAAGCGCTCCGAAAAAATCATCAATGCAGGTGAGCAACTCCATTTTAGGATTGCTCATCACGATTTTACCCTTCAACTTCTGGAAGACCTTTTTCTCACCCAGGAGGGAAACCGGTTCAGCAAATTGGGAGGAGGCAGATGTGTTGTGAAATCAGTCAATTCTCATCTCGACAAGCTGGATTTTCATCCTTTGGAGGCGGAAACTTTGAATCAGGCATTTACCCAAGTTTCCATCAGGTATTTCGCAGAGAAGCGGTCGCACAACTGCAATGTTTTCAAGACGATGTGGTATGAGGAGAGGCTGTTGGAGGCGTTGAGGGGGTTTTAAGAAAGGGCTTTTAGCTATTGAGAGAACTTAATTTCATCAATCAAAAAATTTACTCTCATGGCAATTTGGCTATTTCGTGCCGGTCAAAGCGGCGAATACGAAAATCTGTTTTTCAAGGAAAACCGCCTCTTCCTAACCTGGAGTGGCTTGGACACCGACCTTTCCAAATTCCAGGATAGGAAAGCTTTGTACACCTGGCTCACAGAGCATTACCCCGACGAAAAAGTCGGAGCCTTGCGAAATTGGACAGGTCAGGTTTATCCGGTAGCGCAAGAAATGCGAATTGGCGATTGGGTGATTGTACCCAGCAAGTTGAAGGCAGTCATTCACGTTGCCGAAATCACTGGAAATTATGAGTATTTCCCTGACGCAGAAGACCGATTTCAGCATTCCATCAAAGTCAAGTGGATACAAAAGGACATTCCACGCACCCATTTTGAGCAGGATTTGCTGTACTCGTTTGGGGCATTTATGACCGTCTGCCGCATTCAGCGCAACAACGCCGAAGAGCGCCTGCGAGCGATGGCTCGCAATGGCTGGAAACCTGCCCTGACTATCGGAGGTGAGAAGAACTTTTTAGAAAAGACCGGCGAATCGGAATTCTCCGACCTCGAAGGAGTTGCAAACGACCAACTCGGAAAATGGCTAATTCGAAGATTCAAAGGGCATGGAATGGAACGCTTGATAGAAGCCATTTTGAAAGCAAAAGGCTATTTCACCTACCGCCGCTCGCCTGAGAAGAAATCGGGCGACAAAGGAGTTGATATTCTCGCCGCCCCTGAACCGTTTGGGTTCGGCACTCCTCGCCTCGTCGTTCAAGTCAAAACCAGCGACACGCCCGTTGACCGTCCCACCCTTGACCAACTCATTGGCACCATTCAAAATTTCCATGCCGAACATGGTCTTTTGGTGTCGTGGAGCGGCTTCAAAAGCTCGCTGGACGAAGAAATCGCCAATAAGTTTTTCAAAGTCCGCTTTTGGGGACAAAGAGAGATAGTCCAGGAACTGCTGAACAACTACGATAAGCTAGACGAGGAAATAAAAGCTGAAATTCCTTTGAAGCGGATTTGGACGCTTTCGATTGGGGAGGATTGAGAACGTTGATTTTAGCAGTAGAAGCGATTTGTTGAAGATATTCAAGATGGTGTCAGTCAATATTTTCACACTCAAATAATATTTTGTATTCAATCAATCTTAATTTTAGAGAGCAGAGAACTCCTAAGGATATACTTTTTCAATTTTGGAATAAATAGAGTATCTAAAGTACCATCGAATGTTGGTAATTGCATTAACTGACTCGTTCCATTCACTCCAATTTTTGCACTTATTGCTAAATGAATCTTTTCGGTTGCGGCTTCATCTGACCCATCAAAAATACTAAGAAATCTTTCAATCAGCCCTTTTTCAGACTTTGCTTGAAGGTGTTCTCCTGTGCTTTTATAACTTATTCCTAAATCGTTTAGTGGCACTGCATACTCAAGCTTAAAGCTTCCGTCGGAATTAGATTCGTCTGAATAATCGGAAGAAATCGGAAAAGTTTTATCATTAATTTTTAATTCTTGCAAAGTGACGGTTACCCCCTCATATTTGCCATCCAAAAAACCTGTTATTTCAAAGAATAGCTTTTCAGGTTCAAGTTTAAGTGAACAAGTAATAAGGATGAAAGTGATACAAAGTGCGAGGAAGGCAATAAGTTTGTTCATAAGTTGGTACTTTTTTCGCAAAAATATCAAAACTTCTTTTAATTATCACTTTTTACGTTTGAAATGTGAAGAAATTTTTATTTTTCTAAATAACTCAAAAGAATCTGTGTTTAACAAACCTCTATCATCTTCAATAAAAATCAATTTCATAGTATCTATTTGTAGATATATCGTATCAATTTCTGGAACTAAAGAAAGAGTATCAGAAAATATATTGTTGTTTGAGGCTTTTGGAAATGTCTTTACTCTCTGTTTATATTTTTCAGTTGCAATTATGACTGTAGCCTCTTCAATATCCTTCCTAACCGTTATGTCGCCAATATATCTTCCATTTCCAACACTTAACAGTTTCTTTTTTTCAGATGTATTCATAAAGACCATTACATCAAGACCATCCAACGCTTTTTTGGTATATTTATGTTTTATAGTGAAATCAAAACTTACGTCTTTTGGTAATAAATATCTCGAAATTGAAGTAAAAAAATTGCTGATAATCAGAAAAAAAAATAATCCAGCCATCAGAATGGATTTTAGGTAACCTATCAGCGATTCATAAGCACCAAAGTACTCAGTCTTAATTTTCGATGATTTGATTGCAATGTCAAATAGCAAGGCAATAAGAATCGCAAACAAAACCGCAATAATTATTGGGAACAGAAAAGGAATTTTCGTTGTCATATTTTCTCATTTTTTTACCATATCCTCAACGAGGACATTATCTTGGGAAGGTTGACTTTTCTTTTTCTTAGTTTCTTTTAACCAACCTGCCATAACATACAAAGGAAGTGTTGCAGGTGAAAAAAGAATGCAGAGCAATATAAATTTCCATGGTAATTGTATCCTTATTTTATTAAGAAAAACCAAAGCTCCAATTCCAATTAATAAGTGAGCAGTCAACCAAAAGATAATCATCTGTTCTTCACTCTCGCCCTTGAGTAAGCCAAAATGATAAAAAAGGAAATGTAGAGCCAAACTTAATACTACAACTGTCAACGCAACCATATAAACTCTTATCAGTATGTCAGACTTACTCGAAGCAGACTTTTGAGCAGCATAAAAGGTGATGTTGCTATCATCAATATCTAATACAACATATTGCTGACCTTCAGGGGCAAATGACAACATCTCTTCCTTGGAAGAGAAGGGACCAAATAATATCTTCTCCCTGCCGTGCTCTTTTCCCTCTTTCAATAATAAAAACATCTTATTTTTTTTAATAGAATATTATTCAAATAGCATACCACTATTTCATTCGGCAAAGGCAATTTCCAAGTTGGCATTACGATATCCATGTCGGCATCCGCTCGTTGGCGTTAAGTCTTTCCCTATCCTCGTGAATTTTTCTACTGCTGGGCGCAGTCTCATGACTACATTCTGTTGTGGGGAACGTCGCCGACCCTCCCCAGTCGTTCACTACTCAAATCGCCGGAAACTTCGCCTCCAAGTCCTGCAAATCGTTCACGCCAAGCTGACGCAAATACTACTTATCCACCTCACCTCTCCGTCTCTTTATTCAACCTTGACCACTTTCATCCGGCAAATCCGCTCCCCACCACTCATTTCCAAAAAGTACAGTCCTGGTTTCGTCCTT
>CAZHLB010000471.1:0-1737 GCA_964533005.1 uncultured Saprospiraceae bacterium | reverse complement strand
TGCCTGACTGCATAGGTCACCGGAGGATTCCATTTCCCAGGCAACCCCGCCCGAAACGCCAGCAATTTTTGCCCGGTCGGGATGAAAACCTTCTGGCAAACGGATTTGCAGCTCATTGCTGAAAGGATTGGGAAAGGCATAACCATGCACTTCTGGCGGAGTGTTAGCAGCCACACTGGAAACCATCGGCGTCAGGTAAACTTTGAACAATCGGTTGCTGGCAGAGCTGGGCGTGATGTTCGGAATCACCGCCTCGATGCCGCCGTAGATGTAACCGGCAAAAGTTCTACCCTGCATGGCGTTCAGGTTCAGCACTTCGTTGTCATAATGGGGCGCTTGCGGCGATGGGATGAACTTGGCATTCGTGCCCAACAGTACATCGAATTTCAGCGGAAGCACCATCTCAGCGGAAGTCCCATCCGCTTTCCGGGTGAAGACAGTGATGTCGTTGACAAACGGCATGAGGCTGTCGGCAACAAGCGCCTGAGAGGTTTCGTCCTGAAAGTGCAGGCTGATGCCGCCAAAAAAGACGCTGAACATATCGCCGCTTGCCGCATCGAAAACCGGAAGTACCGGGCAGGTGTATTGGCTCATCTGCTGAAAATAGCTTTCGTCCACCTCGATTTCGTTCTCCGTGATGTAGATGGGATGCTGAAATGGTAAATCTTTTTGAGGTTGGAAAACGCCGCCATAGACGGCGAGCGCCGGTTCCCCGTCCGGTTGCAGGATGGGCGCCAGGTTCAAATCCCTGCGGTGAAATTGCGGGTTGCTAAAAGCCTGGTAATCAACAAATGGGGCTGGAATCTTCGAGCGCAATCTTGAACCGGCGGATTTCGCTGGTGTATGTTTGGATGAAAGTGGGCGCACCACTGGAATTGTAAAGCCCGGCAAAATCATGTCCGCCGACCAAATAAACGTAATCGCCCAAGCGCAGCATGTCGCCGCCGCAAACCCGCATGCGCTCATCCTGCAGCAGCATAAAAGAGCCAGCCGGGTCGCCGCCGCCCACAATAGCAGGCACCAAAGTTTCCAAGTCAACAACCAACAGCGTGGGATGCGTCACGAAATCATCGTTCGCTTTCTTTTTCCCATAGCCGCCAATGATAGCCAGGTACTTTCCTTGTTGAACATACTGCGGATTGGTAGCGAGCAGCGGTTCCGCCAACGCATCCGGCAACTCGTTGACATCGAAGCTCCAAGATTCGCCGGTTTGACCGTCCACGACCCAGAGGTAGGAATTGGCAGATGCGACAGGAAACCCGCTGAAAGGGAAAAAGCCATGCAACCCATTGCTCCTGCCGCCGAGGAAAACCCATTTTCCGTCCCATTCGCCAAAGGCGAAGGAGTGCAGCGCAGGTAAGTCCGGGAAGTTTACCTCTTCCAGTTCCACTTCAAAAGGGACGGTCTGGGAAAAGGCGTTGGACAAGCTGAAAAAAAGGAGGAGAAGAGCGAATAATGCGTTTTTCATGTCAGACAAGATTTGATAGTTGCCTGCAAGATAAGCTCCCACTCCCAATCTTCGCTGCTGCCGGGCGGTTTTTGCAGGCAAAGCACCTGCGCCCGCCGCTCTACGTAGGGACGGAAGCGGGGAAATACTTTGAACAGCGTCTTGCCCAAGCCCTCAAAAGTGGCAAAGGCATTGGCGACCAACTGCTCGAAATGGAAGTGGGGCTGCAAGGGGTTGGCTTCTACCTCGCCTTCCGGGAGAAAGTGGCGCCGCTCCTGCGAACCTATCCC
>CAZHLB010000470.1:636-5669 GCA_964533005.1 uncultured Saprospiraceae bacterium | reverse complement strand
TATCCTACCCTCCCTTTTTTTCTTTCTTTTTTTTTTTTTTTTATTTTTATTAAAAAAAAAAAAAAAAAAAACAACACCCACCTCTCTCTAAATCGCAGCTATTTCGCAAACCGCATCGTCGTGCTTTCCTGAATCCAGCAAGGCACGAAATAGGAAGCCCCTTCTCTCAATCCCCGCTGAAATCCATCCTCCACCGACGGCATATATTGCGTGTACCTCACAATCAGCCGGTTAGCTTCGGCAGCCACGCCAGCGTCAATAGATTTAGCCTTTACCCACATGTCAATGGCGGGCCATACGACCACTTGGCTATCCCAACCCGTGCCAGGTCCGCAAATCGGACCGCTCGAAGCGTAAAGTGTGCCGATGAGAATGTACGGGTCGCCCCAGTTCGGTCTCAGCCGGGCAGCAGCGAGTGCATACTGCCTGGCACGAGGGTAGTTTTTCAGGTAGGCATAGTGAATCTTGGCGATGATGAGATTGACTTGTGCCTTTTGCGCATTGTCGGCGATGCTGGGCAGTAAGTCGTCGTAGCAACTTGCCGCCTGGCGGTAGCGACCTTCCCGCAGGTGCTCGTTGCAAATTTGAAGTGGCCCGGGACCTGTTTCTTCTCTGCAATTTGCATTGTAAGCCGCTTCCAGCTTGGCAAAGTCGGGGTCGGACTCAGCGCATTTTCCCCATTTCATACGGCTGTAGGTTTGGGTTATCGAGTCGCAATTCGTCGGCGCAGCTTGAAAGGCAGGGTAATATTTTGCCTTGTAATAAACGCAGTCGTAAAAACCCTCGACGGATTCAAGGGCTTCGAGGCGCATTGGGGCGTATTGCGAGATGGTTTTCCAGTTATCGCATTCTTTGCCTTCGCAGTTTTTCAAGCCGTCAGCGATGGCGTCCCGAATGGTCTTTTCATATTTTTTTGCCTCGGCGACCGGCACTTTTCCCTCCTGGGTCAAGTCCACCAACAGGGCAGTGAAAGGGTTGAGAATGAAGTACCTGGGCTTGCCATTGTCCATTTCGATGGACTTGACAAACAGTTTGTACTGCTCCTCCTTTGAAATGCGGTTTGCATATTTGAAGAAGTAGTCGAACGCCTTCAAGCCCGTCACGTGCCCGCCTTCCGGGTAGCATTTTTCCATGTGGTCGTACAGCTTGAAGATTTCCTGGATGTGCTTTTCTTTCTGCAAAGAGTCGGTAGTCTGGGTGATGAAGTATTCGTAAAACTTCACCCCGTCGGTGAAAACCGTGCTTCGGTTTCCATCGGCGGCAGGCGCAACGGCATAGACTTTTTGCCAGAGGTCGAAAGCGCCTTTCATGTCTTTTTGCTTCATGAAATCCCGGTAAAGCACAAAATTGTCAGTCGCCTGGTCAGGACTGGGTGCATCGGCAAAGCCAGGACAAGTGCTTTTTGTACCTGTACTTGCAGGTGGCGTGGAAGGCGGCGACACGGGCGGCTTGGTGTCGGAGGTAGGTTGGGTGGTTTTTGGCGAGCAGCTAAAAAACAAGCAAAACATCGCCGGAAGAAGGATTCTGTAAATCATGTCAATTCATTTTTTGTGGTGAAACGAAGGGCTGAAATTAAAAAGCCTCGCTCTTATTAGAACGAGGCTTTTTTTAAAATGATGAATGATGAATGATGAATGATGAATGGTAGGGACGTCCCAACAATTCATCATTCATCATTTAAACCTGACCCTGACCGTTTCGCCAATCCAGCAACCGACAGACATGGATTGCCCTTCGGTGACTTTGCGCATGAAGGCTTCTTCTTTGTCGGGCAGGTGGTCGTTGTAGCGGGCGATTCTTTGACTTGCTTCGCTCGACACTTCCGAATCAATTGACCTGGCATACGCCCATTTATCAATGGCAGCAATCACTGCAAGTTGTTTTTCAAAAGCATCGCTGCCGCACGAATTGCTCGTCGAGGCATACATGTCGCCGATGAGCATGTAGGGCTGACCCCAACCGGGCTTTAATTGAGCCGCTTTGCGAGCGTGTTCCCTGGCATTGGAGTAGCGGTCGAGTTGGCGGAACTCGATGCTGGCGAGGTAGAAATAATAATTTGCCAGCTTCTCCTTGTCCTTGCCACCCGCTTCTTCCTTATCAATAGCTTCGGAAAATTTACGAAGGGCGTGCGTGTAGTCGCCTTCCTTGAACAATGCGATGGCATGGTCGCCGGGGTTGGCGGCATAGTATTCCGCCAATTTGGCGGCGTTTTCGGCGATGACGAGGGTTTCATATTGCACCTTCAATTCCGCCACCAAGGGGTCTTCTGCCGGGCAACCTTGCTGGGAGAGGCGCAGATAAACCGTCTTTATCACTTCCGTATTTTTTGGGTCGGCACGATACTGCGGCTCCAGTTTCGTCTTGAAATAGGCGCAATCGAAAATCTGGTTTTCGATTTGGGCGAAGGTGGCATTCATCGCATCCTTTGCCTGTTTGTAGTAGGCTGACAGACTTTGGTTATTGGCGACGTTGTGGTCGGCGATTTCATTCAGCTTGGTGTAAATGTTCCTCGCCTCCTCTGCCTGCATTTGTTGATTCTGGAATTGGAAAACCGCAATGGTTGCATAAGGCTGAAAAACCACGTAGCTGGTGCTGTTGCCGCCCGATTCGACAGCCATTTGCGCCGCTTTTTTGGTGTCGGGATATGCCGAATTGAGCACGTAAAACATGTCATAGACCTTCTTGCCGTAGGCATCGCCTGCCTCCTTCGGGTAGCATTGCACCTGCTGGTCGTACAGCTTCACGACCATGTCGGCATACTCCTTTTTCTTGGCGGCGTCGGTCTCCTTTTTGAATTTGTGCAGGTAGATTTTCTGCCCGTCTTTGAAATGCGTCGAGCGTTGACCGTCGGCGGCGGGAGCGCCGTCAAAGGCTTTCTTCCAATACTCGAAAGCGTTGTCGTACTCCTCCGTTTTCATGAATTGGCGGTACAAAACGTGCGCCTCTTCGAGGGCATCCTTTTGCGGCGAGTTGTTCCAGTTTTGGCATTGGCTGAATGCAGGAACAGTGGCAATTTCAGCCAGCAAAGCCAATAGGCTCAGTTTCAGAAGTCTTTTCATTTTTTCAATCCTTTTTTTGAGCTATGAATTTGCGCCCCGCCGACGGCGAGACGAACATGAATCCAAGAGTTTCAACGTGGTTATCGCTCACAAGTCACTTGGTTAAGAATCCACCAAATTTTCAAGCGCACACCCCCAACCCCTAAAGGGGAGCAGAGCCGTTCTTTGATTTTCATCTGGAAACAAGTTCGACATGAAAATCAAAGAACGGCTCTGCCCCCCTTTAGGGGTTGGGGGTGTGCGCTTGGTTGACCTTTCATCAACCAAATTTCCGCTTGAAAAACCACGAAGTATCGTTGAGAGAAAAACCGAGCGCAATTTTAATAAACGTCTCTTTGATGGCATTCGGCGTATCGTATTGTCCCAACTCGAAAGCCAGGTTGACAAACGAAGTCTGCTGCCGGGGCAAAATCACCGGCAAACCAAAGCCAAGCGTCACGGCATACTGCGTCAAATCCTCGAGCCGGGGGTCGGTGCGGTGGTAAAAACCAGCCCGGTAGCGGATGCGGCGCAGGTAATTGTTGTACGAAGAATAATCGGGGATGTACTCGATGCCAGCGGCAAGGCGGCGGCTGTTGAAAAGCGCCTCCGGCTTTACTTCATTTTCGTAATTGCTCCAGTTGGCGAAGCCGAATTCAGCGCCGATGCGCAGCTTGGCGGTATGCTGGTACATCAAGCCGAAGGTGAATTCGGCGGGCAGCTTCCCACTCCTTTTTTGGTCTTCCTCTATGAACAAGGTATCTCGATGCACTGGCGCATAATCTTCATTTTGCCGAATGCGCACCACGTCGTTTTTGGTTTTGAAATTGGTCGCTGAGTTGCCGTAAGCGCCAATCACTAAGCTCCTGCCGCTGTAAAATTCGTCCTCCGATTTTTTCTTGTCGAAGTCGTGGCGGTACTGAACGCCGAGGTTCCAGAGGAAGCCCCGCACGGAAATGTTGTCCAAAAAAATGTCGGTGTAAGAAGCCGTGAGGTCGGTAAATTCCACCTCCCTGTGGTTTTCGAGTTGCCCGAACAGGTAGCCCAGATTGAGTCCCCAGGTGAAATTTTTGTAGCGAAAACCATTGCCAATCAGCAACTTATTGGTGCCGCCGGTTCCTTGAAAACTATTTAGCACCGTGTCCACGCCAGGCAAAACATCTTCCGTTTCGATGTTGTAGCCGACAGTCGTGTTAGGCAACAAGGCGAGGTTCATGCTCCAAAAAAACTTCGGTTTGCGCTTCAGCAACACGTCGTTCAAGGAATTGCGCATCGGGAAAGCGAGGGATAGGTGGTTGAGATTTCCTGTCCTTACTTTGGTTGTTTCGTCATCAAATTGGATGGTTGAATTTTCAAAAAACACCCCCGCCTCGAAAGTCGTAGCCCCCAGCCAGCCGAGGGACGCCGGGTTCAAAAGATTGACGTGCAAAGGGTCGGCATACGCTGCGCTCAAGCCGCCAAAACCTGCGGAAGACAAGGTATGATTCACCGGTTCGCCCAAGCCGAGGCGAGAGTACGGTGAGTTGTCTTTGGGTTGTGCGAACAAGGAAAAAGTGAAAAGGCAAAAGGCAAAAGTTGTCCCGATTACTCGGGAAGTGAAGGCGAGCGTGGTGGAGAGAGACCTTTCCGAAAGTTTCGAACTTTCGGAAAGGTGGATACTAACATCCTCAAAAATCATTTTTAGTTCTTTCAACATTGTATTGCAAAATTTTATTCAAGCCCTCCAAAACCAGATTGGGGCGGGCAAATATCTTAGTTTTCAAGGCGCTGCCAAATAATTCGGCATCGCCGCCTGTCAAAATGACTTTCAGTGGATTAAACCGCTTTCCGACCAGCCGAATGTAGGCTTCCACTTCAAATTCAGCCCCCAAAACTGCGCCGAGGCGAAGGGCGCTTTCGGTGTCGTCTCCCAGGTACCCCGTGTCGGGGGGCGCACCACAGGAAACACGCTGCCACCGGGTAGCCCATGGTTTCCCTTCGATCTCGACGATTTGG
>CAZHLB010000470.1:0-626 GCA_964533005.1 uncultured Saprospiraceae bacterium | reverse complement strand
AAACTCCAGTTTGGCGATGACATCCTTCGCCAAACTGGAGTTTGGCGACACCAGGGGCAGCCTTGCTGTGAACTCGTGCATGGCTCGCAAGCGCATGTCCACACCGGGGGCGATATTGCCGCCGAGAAATGTGCCTTGCGCATCCAAAACGTCGAAGGTGATGCATGTTCCGGCGTCAATTATCAGGCAGTTTTTTCCCGGAAAATGATGGAAAGCGCCTACCGCTCCTGCGATTCGGTCTTTGCCAAGCGTCTGCGGGGAGCGGTAGGCAAGGCGAATGGGGAGCGGCGTTTCATGCGTCAGTTCCAGGCAGGCGAAGTTTTTTTTCAAAAACGCAGCTGCGTCCGGCGGCACGTTTGCCGTGCTCGAATAGATAGCGTTTTCAATTTTTTGGTTGTATGCCAGACCTTCTAAGGCTTCGATGGAAAGCTCGCTCCAAACTTCCCGGTGGGTCAGTTTGTCGCCTTGAAAAATGCCCAGCTTGGTGCGGGTGTTGCCGATGTCGAGGACGAGGTTCATGCGGTAAAATTGAGCGGAAAGGCTGAATTTCTACAAAAAGCTGACAGGTGGAAAATGCTTGATTTTGCTGGAAAAAATTTCTTTCAGAAATTTTTTCCAGCAAAATC
>CAZHLB010000469.1:0-5673 GCA_964533005.1 uncultured Saprospiraceae bacterium | reverse complement strand
ATTTTTAGTGATATCTATGAAAAAACAAATTCCAGATTTAATAATGCTGATCATTTTACTTATGCTATATATCCCGCAATTAATGGTAAGCAATCCACCAATCCTGCTTTTAAAAATCCAGTTCCTAATTTTGTGATTAGATTTAAAGATGACATCAATTTTTTACCCCCCCCACACTTTTTTTCCGTGGTGCAACCTTTCGGCTCGAAACCAAAATGCTCAACGATACGCACGCCCATCTTTATGTCGAAGAATTCGACGCCGACCGGGAAGCAATGCTCCAACGAGCCGCCGACGCCGGGGTCAGCCGTTTTTTCCTCCCAAATATTGACAGCACTTCCATCGAAGCCATGCTCGAACTGGAACGGCAGCAGCCGGAAAAATGCTTCGCCATGATGGGGCTTCACCCTTGTTCCGTCAAAGAAAATTACCGGGAAGAACTTGCTATCGTGCAAGACTGGCTGGCTCGCCGCCCGTTTTGCGCAGTCGGCGAAATGGGCATTGACCTATACTGGGACAAGACTTTTTTAGAGCAGCAAAAGGAAGCCTTTCGCTTGCAGGTGGAGT
Source organism: uncultured Saprospiraceae bacterium (assembly GCA_964533005.1). Classification (GTDB taxonomy): domain Bacteria; phylum Bacteroidota; class Bacteroidia; order Chitinophagales; family Saprospiraceae; genus UBA6168. Next base: position 5,106 of record CAZHLB010000469.1, on the reverse strand, counting down.
GGGCGAAGGAATTGCAAATCCCCATCGTCATTCATTCCAGGGACTCGCTCGACATCTGTATTGAACTGGTGAAAGAATTGAAAGACAGTCGTTTGCGAGGCATTTTTCATTGCTTCGGCGGAACGCTGGAACAAGCGCAGGCAATCATGGATTTGGAATTTTACATGGGCATTGGCGGCGTCCTGACCTTCAAAAAAGCAGGGCTTGACGAAGTGTTGCGCTACGTGCCGCTTGATTTTCTTGTTTTGGAAACGGATGCGCCCTACCTGTCTCCCATTCCATTTCGGGGAAAACGCAACGAAAGCGCCTACGTGAAATTGGTTGCGGAAAAGCTATCGCAAGTGAAAGAAACCAGCCTCGAAACAGTCGCCGCCGTGACCACTGTAAATGCTGAAAAAATTTTTTTTTCCTGAAAAAACCAGCAGGTTGGCAAGTATCCTTATCATTGCCGCCTCTTGTTGCTTTTAATTCTTTGAGCGGCTGAAACTGCCAAATCAACAGGGAACGGGGAGGATTTGGGCAAAAATTGGATTTCAATTCTTTTTCCAATTTTTGCGGCGGCTAAAAAAAACTTGCCTCAACTTCCATCGCAGGCAAGCGTTTTTTCGAGTCGAAATCATCTGGCAAATCAGTCGCAAAAGACCTTCTGACCAAAGGGCGAAGGCAGACAAGAGAAGTCTTTCAGCAGTCTTAGAGAAATTAAGTTTAGAAGGTTGAGGAGGTTTAGATGGTTTAGCCTAAACCATCTAAACCTCCTCAACCTTCTAAACTCATTGAAAAAAGGGAGAGATGGCCGAGTGGTCTAAGGCGCACGCCTGGAAAGTGTGTATGCTCCAAAAGGGCATCAAGGGTTCGAATCCCTTTCTCTCCGCAGGGTAATTTTGAAGCTGAAGGACTTGATACAGGCAGGAATCTCGATTAACTTGAAATATCAAACCACAAATTGTTAAACGTTAAACCTAACGACTATGCGCAGATTTTTCGCTTTCATTCTCGCCATGGGACTGGTAGTTTTCGCTGGAAATCTCTTTGCCCAGGACACTACCACACAATCCACAACTCAACCTGCTACTGACACTGCCGCTCCGCCGGTAACCGCTCCGGCGGAAACAGCAGCGCCCACCACCGCCGCAACTGCTGAACCAGCCACCGGCGTACAAATGCTCAAGGAGAAATTCATCCAGGGAGGCTGGGGCTATATGTTGCCCATCCTTATCTGCATGATTATCGGTTTGGCAGTTTGTATCGAGCGCATCATCACGCTCAACCTCGCTTCCGTGAACACGGACAAACTGCTCGCTCGCATTGACGACCGCCTGAAAGCAGGTGACGTGAATGGAGCGATGGAGATTTGCAAATCTACTCCTGGGCCCACTGCCAGTGTGCTTTTCGAGGGCTTGCGCAACGCCAAATACGGCTCTGACGCTTCCGAAAAAGCCATTGTTTCCTACGGCAGCGTCCAGATGGGCTTGCTGGAAAAAGGGTTGGTCTGGATTTCGTTGGTGATTGCTCTTGCTCCTATGCTCGGCTTCTTCGGAACAGTGGTCGGTATGGTGCAAGCCTTTGACGACATCGAACGGGTTGGCGACATTTCTCCGACCATTGTTGCCGGTGGTATCAAGGTGGCGTTGCTCACCACAGTGTTCGGTCTTATCGTGGCAATGATTTGCCAATTTTTGTACAACTACATTGTATCGAAAATTGACGGCATCACCAACAAAATGGAAGACGCTTCCGTCGCCATGATGGACATGTTGGTTGCGAACAATATTTTCTCACGAGGCTAAAAAACACTACCCATGTATAAATTCCTTTTGAAAAGAGGAACCACCATCGCCTTTGCGGTCGGAGGTTTTATTTCAATAATTACCATCATCGCCATTTTTGCAGGCTTGTCCGACTTCGAGCAAGTGCCGAAGGAACAACAGCCCTACGCCAAAGAAGGCAACATTTTTCTACCTGGTCTCTACCTGACCATCTTGTTGCTTGTTGCATCTGTTGTGGTCACCGTCGTCATGAGTGTGCTGGGTGCATTGAAAAATCCGAAAGGAGCGGTAAAAGGTCTGATTGCTTTTGCAGGCATATTCGCTGTTTATCTGGTGCTGTATCTAATGGCTGACAGCAAAGGCAGCGGCAGTCTTGCATTCACCATTGAAAAATTTCAGATTTCCGAAGGCATAAGCAAGATGATTACCGCAGGTCTTCAGATATCATTGATTTTAACGGTCGGTTCCGTGCTCATCGCAGCAGTGATGGAGGGAATCAACTTCTTTAAAAACAGCAGGTAGCCATGCCAAAAAAGAGCAACAGACCAGCGCCCGAAGTCAATGCCAGTTCTATGGCTGACATTGCCTTCTTGCTCCTCGTTTTTTTCCTGGTGACCACCACCATAGACGTCGAGAAAGGCATCACCGTCAGGTTGCCCGAATGGTCGGAAGAGCCGCCGGAAAACATTCAGTTGAAACAGCGGAACGTGTTCTCTGTCCTGGTCAATGCGCAAAACGATTTGCTCGTAAGAGGCAACCGGACAGATATCAAGGAGTTAAGGCTAAAAGCGAAGGAGTTCATCACCAATCCAAACCAGGTGGACACCCTTTCCGAGTCTCCAAATACTGCCATCATTTCGCTGAAAAACGACCGTGGCACCAATTACAGAACTTACCTCGAGGTATACAACGAACTGAAAGCTGCCTACAATGAGCTTTGGGACGAAGAAGCCCAAAAGATGTTTGGCGTCCACTACAGCGATGATTTGCCGAAGGAGCAAAAAGATAAAATCAAAGACAAGATTCCTTTCGTGCTTTCTGAAGCGGAACCTACCGCTTTCGGAGAGGAAGCGAATTAATTGTTGATTGCTGATTGTTGATTGTTAAATTCAATCATCCATCAGCAATTATCAATCATCATTCACCATGCCTCATTTCACAAAAAAGAGATCTTCTGCGATGCCTGCGATTTCGACGGCATCGCTGCCTGATATTGTGTTCATCCTTTTGTTCTTTTTCATGGTGATTACCAAGTTCCGGGAGACCGACCTCAAGGTCAAAGTCGTCGTTCCCCAGGCAACGGAGTTGGAAAAGCTGGAACAAAAGACTTTGGTGCATACCATCTACATCGGTCGCCCGCAGGACAGGTACAAAGCAATTTACGGAACGGCTCCCCGCATCCAATTGGACGATGCCTTCCGAAACATTGTGGACATTCCACTTTTCGTGGAAAATCACAAGGCGACTTTACAGCCCGGAATGCGTGCCAGGGTCACCTCTTCTTTGCGGGTGGACGGCGACATTACAATGGGCATCGTGCAAGACGTGAAAACGCAACTCAGGAAAATCGGGCAACTCAAAATAAACTACGCTTCCCGCAGGAGGGTGGAGGAACCTACCGAGTAAGCGCCCGAAGGCAAACAAAAAAGGTCGTACCGATTGCTCGGTACGACCTTTTTTGTTTCACCGCAACCTGTCCGTTGACTTAACCAGCGCCTCGTCTTTTCGGATGAAGCGAATCGCCAAAATCACGAAAAGCAAAAAGCCAAACGGCAAATAAGCTCCCGCTCCATCCTGGATTTCCGCAGCCGCCAGATTTTTAGTGTCCATCCAAAAAAGCAGCACCGCCAGCACTAAGCCAAGAATGCCCGAAATCAAGGAAACCCGGCTCAACTTGATTTGCAGCAAGCGATTTTTAAACATCGCCAAAGCGGCAATCGCCAAAGCGCCTGCCACCGCAAAAAGCACAATCAACCCAATGTTGTCGCCCGCCCAAAATTTGGCGTCAGCGAAAAGGGCAGAAGTTTGAACTGCCTGCGGCGTTTTTGCAAAAGGCAAACCCAGCAGGCTGAAGCCGCAAATAGCGGCGAGAAAGAGAAATACGGTTTGAATTCTTTGAATCATAATTAGCTCTGTTGTTTTTGGGGAAAGGTAGGAAAACCAAGTGCGTGTTTCCAAAGGCTGCCGCCCAATTTTACATTTGCCCGCCGAAGCCGTTTATTTTCAATTTATGAAAGTTATTTCCATCCCCGATTTCCTCGCTCAAACAGAGCCACTGCCGCTGCTCGACGTGCGCTCCCCTTCCGAGTTTGCGCATGGACATATTCCCGGCGCATCGAATCTGCCGCTGTTCAGCGACGAGGAGCGGGCGGAAGTGGGCACTTTGTACAAGCAAGTGAACCAGGAACAAGCATTCCTGCGGGGCTTGGATATTGCCGGCAGCAAAATGTCGGAGTTTGTGCAACAAACGCTGCGAATTGCACCGGGGCGAGAAGTTGCGGTGCATTGCTGGCGTGGAGGAAAACGCAGTGGCAGCGTTGGGACTTTGCTTTCTTTCGCAGGCTTCAAAACGCAGGTGCTGGAAGGCGGCTACAAAGCCTACCGGCATTTTGTGCTGGAACAAGTTGCCATCCGCAAGTTGCCTTTCATTGTCCTCGGCGGAAAAACAGGCAGCGGCAAGACAGAAATCCTGCAACAATTAGCAGCACTCGGCGAACAAGTAATTGACCTCGAAGCCCTTGCGCATCACAAAGGCTCCGCTTTCGGCGCACTTGGCGAGCTTCCGCAGCCGACAGTGGAACAGTTTGAAAATGACCTTTTTGAGCAATTCCGAAAACTCGACCCCAGCCGCCGGGTTTGGGTGGAAAACGAAAGCAGGAGCATCGGGCGAGTCTTCATTCCGGAAGGATTTTGGGCGCAAATCAAGTCCTCGCCGCTTGTTCACGTGGAAATGCCTTTTGAATTGCGGGTGCAAAGGCTATTGAAAGACTACGGGCATTTTTCAAAAGTGGAATTGGCGGAATCACTGCAAAAGATTGAGCGGCGCATGGGCGGGCAACACGTGAAGGCAGCGATGGAAGCTTTTGAAAAAGGAGATTTAGCAACGGCGACCAGCATCGCTTTGAATTATTACGACAAGACTTACCTCTACGCTACGTCAAAAGGAAATTTTAGCCAGTTTTTTGAGTTGCCCATCGAAGACGATTGCCAGGCAACGGCGCAACAGCTGATTGATTTTGCTGAACAGCTAACTGACTGATAATTAGTAGGAATTAAGTGGTCAGCCTGATTTATTCGACACTTTCGGTTGGTTCGGGTTCAGAGCGGCGGGGTTTTGAGA